>NZ_CACSIH010000152.1:0-35958 GCF_902705805.1 Alteromonas alvinellae
TAAAAATTAAGCATTCATGCTCTCACCCTGTCTATAAAATGAGATAAGATAGGCAGTTTAACAAAGTTAGTTACAGTCTCGCTTCAATATATTAGCATCCTTTGTGTCTGTCTAAAGTACTCAAAGCAACCTTCACAGCAGCTCCAACATGTTGAAGTAAGTATACAAAATTACCGTCTTCGGAAAACTCAATATCAACAACGCCACTTTCATTAGGCATAAGGCAAGTCATATCAAACCAGCTATCATTGTTTTCAGTCTTAAAAAGAACTTTTCCTTCAGGTTTACCGCTCCAATCAATTGCGCCTGCAATGTAAATGGTTTTATCTGGTGATTCTTCCAAGCTTAAAAAAGCTGAGGCTGTAGGTACTTTTAATATCTCACTAAATGAATTTTCACTTTCGTTATATTTATAAATTACGGCTCCGTTACGAGAACCCAATAAATACAGCGTGCCTTCTATATTTTCTAAGCTGAATGCCCATAGTCCTGTCGGAGCTTTAACTGCGCGTAAAAATTCACCTGTAGCGATATCGTTAAAGTATAGTTTTTCCTCATTATCTATGTGGTAAGTAACCAACTCTCCTCCATAGGTGGTAATAGCTCGGTAAACTCTATTTCCTTCGGTCGAGAATAGCTTCTCACTAGTGTTATCTATAACTTCGCCGTTACTTCCATTTGTTGATTCGGATAACTTGTATAAGCCACCTATAGCTCCATCTTTATATACTAGAACTCCTTCTGCCATAATGAGCTTTCTAGAATAGCTTTGCCCCCAAAATGCACTGGAACTTACTCGGCTTGTTGAGCCATCTATTCTTTGAATATTAAGTAGATTATCCTCTTTGTTAGCTGAAATAAGGTAGTCTTGAGGTAAGTTCCATGGTGAAAGTGTCGCGAAAACACTATGTTCGTTGCTATCAACAGACCACGAATGCCCAGCAAGCTGCCAGTCTGATGCTTTTCTAGGAAAGACTGTCTTGAAATTATTCGAGGTGTCTAGCTTCATCGATACTAAGCCGTTGTCCATACTTGTGATATATAGTTTGCCACCGGTTATATGAATGTCAGTCCCTACAATGTTACTTGCGTTGCGTGATTTTTCATAAATTTTCTCAGTATTTATGTCGTACGTATATATACCCCAAAAATCACTAAACCACAGCTTTCCCCAAACAGAGTGTGGAGTTCCTAACGGCTTCGTTATAGTTTGCCCCCTTTGCCTATGGGGTAGTGATGTATCATATTTTACTGGAACTTTAGTTCCAATTGTTAAGCTTTGGTCTTTTAGTTTTAAGTGATATAAATTAGCACTCCATGTGTTTCCTAATGCAATTAGGTGGTTGCTGTACGTAGCAGTGTCAGTTAGAACGTTGACGATAGATTTATTATTCAAATTTACATTGACTGGTACAAATGACCCTAATTCATATACGTTTTTTTGCGTAAATATTAATGGTCGAGAATCTCTGTCCAGTTTAGATATTCTCAATATATTTTTAGGAAAAGAATACTCTAGGCTATGAGTGCCGTCTGTTTTGTTTATTCTGTAAAGTTTTTTACCATAGTATCCAAATACATAATTGTCATTGTATTCGTCGCGATAGATACCACTTAGCTTGCTTATCGAAAGGCTCGTTTTACTGACACTCCCCGTATTATCAATACAACCAAGAAAAGGCTCTAACGCGGCAAAGCAAGTAGTTCCATTAGCTAATGTCGTAAACAGTTGAAGAGTAGTATGTCGATAGGTTTTTAACTTTAGACCGGTAGAAGACCATGTATTTTCGTTCGAGAACTCGAGAATTTGATTCTTAGTAGCAGCGAGTAAAGTACCATTATGAACAAGTAGGCCAGTAATATTGTAATTAGTTAGCCCCTTGACGAGAGGGTCCCAACCAATACCGTTAAATTTCCATACCCCAGTAACATCTGAAGATGCATAGACTTCGTTATTGAATTCGACAACGCTGCTAAATGCACCACCGCCGCCCCAGCCCAAATGTGTTACTTCTTGTTCTGCATCCGAAGCAGACGGGCTCATAACTACTGTGGGGTCTAGGTTGGCTTTTACGACTAATTCAATTGTTTCTGCTTCGCTTAGAAGGTTTAGGCGCTTAGTCGTTTCAGTAATTAAACTAGCTCGGTTGGGGAAGAGTAATAATAAAATACCTAATTTATCCTTTACACTTTCGCCCTTGTCACTTTGCAAGTTCATCAGAACATCCGACTCTTTTTCTGAAATTGAAAGCAAAAGACCTGATTTGTACATTTCAGTTATTTGAGCAACTTGTATTTCGGTAAATTTTTGTTGACCGCTCTCGTTGAGAAACTGTTCCATATCTCTCTTAATATCAGAATTTTCAGCCTTATTTGAATTATGCAAGGCAATTAGAATTTGGTCTCCAAGCTGGCTAGGTGGGCTTAGTTTCGTTAAATTGGACGTGCACGAAACTACTGTTATGCTAAAAAATAAAACAGTAATGAGCTTAAATGTCGAAATGTAGAATACTTGGACTTTCATATGAAATTCCTTGGTTTAGCTTTTTGAGGATAGCCATACTTTCAGCTACGAGAAAATAAAATGGAAAGCATTAAAGATATACACCTGTTTAAGTGTAGTTAGACGACACCCATCACACAAGATTGAATCTAAAATATTATATGCTTCTTAAATTCGTAATCATATAGTCAGGTTTCCACACAAATTTTCGCCATTATCAGCTATATAGGGTAGCGGTAATGTCTGTCACTCGTGTAAACTACCGCTTTTATTTCAGGCAAGCCTTAGCGCACAGAAAAATTCTTCCTATGCTTTGGCCATGCAGTCATCATGTAAATTGAGGAAAACATGGAGCTTGACGCTATTATCAATCAGGCACAAAGCCAGATTGACGCTGCACAAGATGCAGCCACATTAGACCAAGTTAGGGTCGAATTCATGGGTAAGAAAGGTAAACTTACCGACTTACTTAAAGGGCTTGGAAAGTTATCGAACGAAGAACGTCCAGCCGCAGGCCAAAAGATTAACCAAGCTAAGCAGGTTATTCAGCAAGCTATTTCTGCAAAAGGTGAGTTTTTACGCACTGAAGAGCTTAACAAGAAGCTAGCAGAAGAAGCGATTGATGTTACTTTGCCTGGCCGTACTGAAAAGCCTGGTAACTTGCACCCAGTTAGCCGCACGATTGCGCGCATTGAATCTTTCTTCGGTGAGCTTGGCTTCTCGGTTAAAACTGGCCCTGAAATTGAAGATGGTTTTCACAACTTCGATGCACTGAACATTCCTGCGAATCACCCAGCGCGTGCCGATCACGATACCTTTTAC
This sequence comes from Alteromonas alvinellae, assembly GCF_902705805.1. Classification (NCBI taxonomy): domain Bacteria; kingdom Pseudomonadati; phylum Pseudomonadota; class Gammaproteobacteria; order Alteromonadales; family Alteromonadaceae; genus Alteromonas; species Alteromonas alvinellae. The sequence goes on from NZ_CACSIH010000152.1 coordinate 3,326, forward strand.
TTTAACCCAGACATGATGCTTCGTACGCAAACCTCTGGTGTTCAAATTCGTACTATGGAAGCAGAAAAACCGCCATTGCGTATTATCTCGCCAGGGCGCGTGTATCGTAACGACTACGATCAAACTCACACGCCAATGTTCCACCAGGTGGAAGGCTTGATGGTTGATAAGAACGTTAGCTTTACCGACCTTAAAGGTATTTTGCACGACTTCTTACATCACTTCTTTGAAGAGTCGCTAGAGATTCGGTTCCGTCCATCTTACTTCCCGTTTACTGAGCCTTCAGCTGAAGTAGACGTTATGGGGAAAAACGGTCAGTGGCTTGAAGTACTAGGCTGCGGCATGGTGCACCCAAATGTACTTAAAGCTGTGGGTATCGACCCAGAAGAGTACACAGGTTTTGCCTTTGGTATGGGCGTAGAGCGTTTAACTATGCTTCGTTACGGTGTTAACGACTTGCGCGCGTTCTTTGAAAACGATCTTCGTTTCCTTAAGCAGTTCAACTAAGGCAGAGAGTACACATGAAATTCAGTGAAAAATGGTTAAGAGAGTGGGTTAACCCGTCGCTGTCGGCACATGAGCTGTCTGAACAGTTGAGCATGGCTGGCCTAGAGGTAGACGGCGTTGAACCAGTAGCAGGCGATTTTAAAGGCGTGCTAGTAGGTGAAGTGGTTGAGTGCGGTCAGCACCCGAATGCCGATAAACTGCGCGTAACTAAAATTAACGTAGGTGGCGATGAAATACTAGATATCGTTTGTGGTGCACCTAACTGTCGTCAGGGCATTAAAGTAGCGGTAGCAGTTGTTGGCGCAGTATTGCCAGGCGATTTTAAAATTAAAAAAGCGAAGCTTCGCGGAGAGCCGTCATTCGGTATGCTATGTAGCTTCTCTGAGCTAGGTATTAGCGACGACCACGATGGTATTATCGAGCTTCCAGCTGATGCACCTATTGGCACAGACATTCGCGATTATCTTGGTCTTGATGACAACGCAATCGAAGTAGACCTAACCCCAAACCGTGCAGACTGCTTGGGTATGCGCGGTATTGCCCGTGAAGTTGGCGTACTTAATAACCTTGACGTGTGCGAGCCTGAAGTAGCGGCGGTAAACGCAACTATTGAAGATAAATTATCAATTACGTTAAGCGCTGACGACGCATGCCCACGTTATTTGGGCCGTGTGGTTAAGGGCGTTAACGTTAAAGCAGCATCGCCACTGTGGTTAGTTGAAAAGCTACGTCGTTGCGGTATTCGCAGCATCGACCCCATTGTAGATGTAACTAATTTTGTATTGCTAGAGCTTGGCCAGCCAATGCACGCGTTTAACCTTGCCAGTATTGAAGGCAATATTAACGTGCGTATGGCGAATGAAGGCGAAGCCCTTACGCTACTTGACGAAACCGAAGCTAAGTTACAAAGCAATACGTTAGTTATTGCTGATGACAAGAAAGCGTTAGCAATGGCGGGTATTTTTGGTGGCTTACACTCTGGTGTAACTACTGAAACTCAAGACATTTTGCTTGAAAGTGCTTTCTTTAGCCGTGATGCGATTATGGGCCGTGCCCGTCAGTACGGTTTACACACCGATGCATCGCACCGTTACGAGCGTGGTGTAGACCCACAACTTCAGCGCAAAGCCATGGAGCGCGCTACTGCACTGGTACTAGAAATTTGCGGTGGTGAAGCTGGCCCAGTAGTTGAAGCCGTGGCTGAAGACAAGCTACCTAAGCAAGCTACGGTTACGCTTCGTCGCGAACGTTTATCTCGCGTACTAGGCATTAGCATTGACGATGCGAAAGTAACGAAAATGCTAAACCGCCTTGGTTTAGACGTAACGCAAACTGAAGCCGGCTGGGAAGCAGTTGCGCCAAGCTATCGTTTTGATATTTCAATTGAAGAAGATTTGATTGAAGAAATTGCGCGCGTATACGGCTACAACAACATTCCAAACGTGGCGCCAAAAGCGACGTTGGCAATGCTACCTTCGCAAGAAGCCAAGCTGCCGCTAAACACTATGAAGTCGTTGCTTTTAAGCCGTGGCTACAATGAAGCAATTACTTATTCGTTTGTTGATCCTAAAATTCAAAACGCATTATTCCCAGACGTAAAGGGTATGGTGTTACCACACCCAATTTCATCTGATATGTCGGTAATGCGTGTAAGTTTATGGCCGGGTTTGCTAGGTGCGACTGCTTATAATCAGAAGCGTCAGCAGCAACGTGTTCGCATGTTTGAAACCGGATTACGCTTTATTCCTCAACAAGATGCGCCAAATGGTGTATTGCAACAGCAAGTAATTGGTGGTGTAGTAGCAGGGCGTCGTAATGAAGAACATTGGGACTTGGGCGACAGCCCGGTTGATTTCTTCGATGCAAAAGCCGACGTTGAGGCGTTATTGGCACTTACAGGCAGAACCGGTGAGTTCCAGTTCGTTACAGGGCAACACAGTGCGTTACACCCTGGCATGACGGCAAAAATTTTGCTTAATGATGAAGAAGTTGGCTATATTGGTGCTATACACCCGCAGTTCACTAAATTGCTTGGTGTTAACGGCCGTGTATTTGTGTTCGAACTAGTGGTTGATGCCATTACCGATCGCAAGTTACCGTCAGCTGTACCAGTATCGCGCTTCCCATCGAATCGCCGTGATATTGCTATTACGGTTAAAGATGAAGTGCGTGTAGGAAATGTACTTTCTTACATAGAAAATATTGGCGTAAATCAACTAGTTGCTCTAAACTTGTTCGATGAGTACAAAGGCAAGGGAATTGAGCCTGGCTATAAGAGCCTTGCTTTGTCACTTCATTTACAAGATCCGGATAAAACCTTGGAAGAAGCTGAAATTCAGCAAGCTGTAGATACTGTGGTTAAAGGTCTGGAATCTGAGTTTGGGGCCGCGTTAAGAGAGTAAACTATGGCATTGACCAAAGCCGAGATGGCTGAACACCTATTCGAGAAACTAGGCATTAACAAGCGTGATGCGAAAGATCTGGTAGAGCTTTTTTTCGAAGAGATTAAAGGCGCTCTGGAATCTGGTGAGCAAGTAAAACTGTCAGGTTTTGGTAACTTTGACCTGCGTGATAAAAACGAACGTCCTGGCCGTAATCCTAAAACCGGTGAAGACATTCCAATTAAAGCGCGCCGCGTGGTTACATTCCGCCCGGGTCAAAAATTGAAAAGCCGAGTTGAAAACTCTGAGCCTGTCGACCAATAATCTTTAGGTCGTTACAATACTGAAAAAAGAGCGGGGTCTCTCGCTCTTTTTGTATTGCTTCTTTTTAACAGTGCACCCGCACTGATTTTCATATGCAATTTCTTTGGAGGAAAGTGTGAAAAAAGCACTTGTTGTTCTTGCTATTATTATTGCCGCTACCTTTTCATGGTTTGCATATTTGTCGGTAGATGCAGACAACCGAGATCAAGATGCAGCGCAAGTTCCACTTATAACGGTAATGGAAATTCTTCACGCAAGCGATTTGCAAGCAGGCGTTAAGCAGGCTGTTAAAGATGGAAATGACGAAGCTGTTGATTCATGGATGGTGCAGGCCCGTGAGGTAGGGCGGGCTGCTAGTCTATCTTCTGAAGATATGGATTATCTTAATTCAGAAGTTGCGAAAGACTACGTAGTATTCAATGCCAAGCGTCAGCTGTACAACGAAGCGTTTGAAGCGCGTTATTATGCATTGGAAGAGGTAGAAACGCTTAAAGAGCAGTATCCGGAAGCCAAAGACTTGTTTGCTCGCACTGATGCGCTGATTGAAAAGCGTGACGCAATTATTCAACAAATAGCGGTAGCTATTTCGGGCAACGAACAGCCCGACGAAGCAGCCCTTGAAGAAGCGCGCAAGCAATGGTTAGCGCAGGCGGCTAATTAGGTTATGATTTAGGTTATGACTTAGGCTATTGCTCGCGCTGCACTCAAACACTCATCAGAAACCTATACCACAGACCAGCTTCATACCCCTTCCTACTTTTCGTACTATAAATTTGTTGAAAGCCTGATTTGAAGATGTACGCAATTTGGCGTACATTTGTCGTGCGTGTGGAGTGCTGGGTGGGTTACAAGGAAATAAAGCGACAGATCATTGACTGTCTAAATAAAGGATACGTTTCCCATGAGCAGAGGAACGATATTGACGTTAAAAATTTATTGGCAATTGGGCAAGTGTCGCTTAAGGAAGTTGCCGAAATTATAGGTCGAAGTCGAGGAAACGATTATTCGCCCAGCCTTCATCATTTTGATAGCAGCATTACGGTACACATAATTAAGACTAGGCGAGCCGGTCATAATTGGTATGTTAAATGGTATTTCGTAGAGCCGAATAGCGTTTGTATTCGCGTACATCATTAAGGAGAAGATATGAAAATTTTCAAAGTCGGCGAGTCGCAGAAAGCGGCATGCAGCACGTGCCAGTCATTTGAAAATGCGACATTTCAACTTAGAGATGTTCCTTTCAGTGATGGTACGGGAGTGGTTAAAAAGGTTTTGGTGGGGGTATGCGATAAGTGTGAAAGCGTAACCGTGTTACCTCACCAATCTACACCTGCGGTTAAACGTCAATATGAAGCAAAGCGAAAGCCAGTGGAAGGGCGTTTACCTGCGCATTTAATCGATATTCTAAATTTAGCGACGATGGAAATTGGTGCAACTACAGACTTTGTTCCAAGCATGATGAAGTACTACATTCACTCATTGTCTGAAGATGAAAAGTCAGCAAAAAAGATAGCGAGTTATCTTCAAAGTGACTTGGCAAAAGGCAGATCAGAAAAGCGCCTATCGCTAAAAGGGCGTAAGATATTCGAAGACATAGAGCACCTTAAATCACTCTCTCACATAGAGAACACTACTGATTTATTGAAAGGTATTATCCTCAAGATAAACGAAGATGTGCTGGTTAAAAAAAGGCTTAAATCAATCGAAAACCTTAAGAACATAATGGCGGCAGTCGCGTAACCAAAAGCTGCATTGTAAGTTTTTGCTAACGTATCTAACGATATATTGGATTGCGCTAAGTTAACTTACCGAAATATCCGCAAATTGAGCACCGGTCAGCAAAGCTAAATCGGCAGGGGAAAGCGCCACTTCTAACCCTCGCTTTCCTGCGCTTACGTGCATAGTGGCAAGGCCTTCAGCACTTTTGTGAATTACGCTGGCTAACCGCTTTTTCTGGCCCAACGGGCTTACTCCACCTAACACATACCCCGTGGCAACCATCACCGCGTTTGCTTGGGCCATTTCTACCTTTTTCACACCTAATGCTTTCGCCATTTTCTTTTCGCTTAGCTTGGTGTTTACCGGTACTACAGCAACAGCCAGTTTGTTGGTATCTGTACTCACCACTAAGGTTTTAAATACGGTATCGGCGTTAAGGTTTAGTTTTTCAACGGCTTCCAGACCATAAGACGCAGCATTGGCATCGTGGTCGTATTTTAAAACCGTATGTGCGATACGTTTTTTAGTAAGCAGTGTGATTGCGGGTGTCATTCAACCTCTTTTTTATAGAATGTTCGGCTGTGAATAGGCTCGCTCGGTAGTAGGGGCGTTGCCGCGTGAGTGGCGTAGTCGTTAAAACCTGCTGTAAAAAATTCTGACAGCGGATGACCGCTCTGCCCACCAGGTAAGGTTAAAATGGCATCTTCTAAGTGACCTGGGCTTACAAAAAATCGCTCCGATGCGCCAAAGCTAGGGGCTTGCACTGCGGGCATGTAAGTATCGCCAAAGCCTTCCACTTGCTGCATATTTAACATGCTTCCTATTAATGGAATTTGACTAGCGAAGGGGTGCTCTACCGATAGGGCATTAACCTTACCCCAAGCTAGGGCTTCCATATCAGCTTCTACCGGAGAATACTTATCTAGTAACTTGTGTTTGGCTCGGCGGTAAGCGTCTACCAGTAACTCGTCGAAACTTTCAGTGTCTGCAGGCAACCAAGAATCAGGTTGGCTATGGATAAGCTGCCAGGTAGCTGGTTCAATACCTCTAAGCAGACTACGGCTGTTTACACCTTGTTGATCTAAGTTCGAAAGTAAACCACCAAAAAGGGTTTGTATCACTTCGCGCCTAAAGTGTTTAACTAAGGTATAGCCCACTGAGTCTTCACATGCGCATTCACTCCAAGTGTTCAGATAAGCAAGATCTGGCTTAAACTCAATATCTTGCATGTTCAGCAAGCCGTATAATAGGTGTTGCCACGGAATAAGAAAGCGAGCGTGATTATCTAACTGTATGGCGTAGAAATCGGTTTCACTGAAGGTGTCTTTTTCAAACAGCCTGTCTCTTATCTGCTGGCCGCGAGCACCCAGGGCATAGCCACCGTCGCCCCATACCTTGAAATCTTCAGCTGATATTACTCTGGCATTGGCTGTCCATATTCTTCCCATTTCAGGGTTTAACAGCATCGGCAGTTTTTTAGCGCGTTCTGGCATCGTCGCGTCTTGCTGTTTTATAGCGGTGAACGACGCTGACTGCCTATCCATTACCGCGCCGCCAGGTAGCCACGCGGCATTACCGGTTTCATCTACAATAACTAAGTTTTGTGTTGGGATAGCAATGCGTTTGCCTATAGTAATAGCTTTTTGAACATCCTTTATGGTGCCGAAATTTATGATACCCAAATTAGCAGCAAAGGGATGATGCGCGACCCAGTTTAGCGCGTAACGTTTGCCGTTAAGTTCTCTTACAGGACCGTACTCGCTTACTTCAAATGTGAACTCATGCTCACCGTCCGGTAGGGGGATACGCTCTGTTACAGTGTTAGTAGGCGTTGTATTATCTAGCTCTATCCAATCTACATTATCAAGGTTCGCGTTTGTAAAGCCCCACGCGATATGACCGTTGGTACCCACCACTATTCCTGGTATACCTGGTAAAGAAACGCCCGTTACCTGCACCTTGCTACCCGATTCCTGGTAGTTAAGCTGGGCGCGATACCAAATAATAGGTACCCGCAAGCCTAAGTGCATGTCGTTTGCTAAAAGGCCTGCACCTGTTGCGGTGTGACTTCCGGTAACCGCCCAATTATTACTGCCGATATCGGGAAGTTCGGTACCCATGTATTGGGCACGAGCAATTGCCGTATTGTTGTATTTTATATGGTTTGCGCTAGGTGGTGAGGCGTCTTGCTCTGTGTTTAAATCCGTGTTTTCTCCAGTGCCTTGTTCAGAATGTTGGTCGCGTTCGCTGCCTTGCTCATTAATAACGGCACGCAGCGAAGCAGGGTACTGTGGAATTTCAGCCTCTAGTAATGGTATTTCGCTGGCATCTAACGCTGCTTGGTAGTTGCTAGGCTGCGTGATAAACCCATAAATATCGTTCCCAAAGGTTGTGAGCAAAGCTTCTCTTGCTAAATCTAGTTCTACCTGAGTACCTTGTAAGTCTAAATACATACTGTAAATAACAAGAATACTGTCGGTGGGTTGCCACTGTTTTATGTCAACACCTGCGGCTAGGTACTCAAAAGGCGGTAGAGTGTATTCCGACAAAGCGTCATTAACACCGTGCGCATAGCGTACCAAAAGCTCTTGTTGTTTAGAGGGAAGGTAATCAAACACGGCTTTTGCACGTTTTTCGAATTGGTGAAAGCGGGCTTTTTTATCAATGTCTAGGGCTACATCACCCACCCATTGCGACAAACTTCCCGAAGCGGCGCGCCGCTGTAAGTCCATTTGAAAAAAGCGGTCTTGTGCGTGGGCAAAGCCTAAAGCGTAGGCTGCATCGAAAATATCGTCGGCGTTAATGACGGCATGACCTAAGCCGTCGCGGCTTAACTCGGTGGGTGCGTTTACGTGATAGGTGGCACTATTGCCATCAAGCGCGGGTAAGCTTAGCCGAAGCGATATATAAAGCCACAAAGCCACTATTAGAAGCAGTGTTAAAACACTTAAAACCAACCACTTGAACCAATTTATCACGTGTAAAACTCCCTATTTTTCTCTATCCTAACCACAGAACTAGCAAAATTGAAGTGATGTTTTATGACACATACTAAGGCGGTGCCGTGGGGCCATTAATGTTGGATTGTCAGGCCGAAGAACTTCTGCCTGAAGAAAAGGAAAAATTAGCCCATCCTGTTGTGGGTGGCGTAATTTTATTTAGTCGTAATTATCATGACAAACGCCAGCTTTTTGAACTGGTTAAAGATATAAGGCGCTATGCAAAACGCCCAGTGCTAATAGCCGTCGATCATGAAGGGGGGCGCGTTCAGCGCTTTCGCGAGGGCTTTACCGCTATACCTGCAATGGGTGATATTTTAAAGCAGTCAGAACATCAGGATGAAAGTGCAGCGTACGCTAAGGCGTGCGGGCTAGTATTAGCCCACGAGCTTAAAACTCTAGATATCGATTTTAGCTTTGCGCCGGTGCTTGATATTAACGGTGTGTCGCAAGTTATTGGCGATAGAGCATTTGCTGACAATGCACGTGAGGTCATACGCCTTGCTACCCACCTTATTCAAGGGTTAAAAGCTGTGAATATGCCTGCTATAGGAAAGCACTTTCCAGGGCACGGCAGCGTGGCGCCAGACTCGCACATAGCACTACCAGTAGATGAGCGCGATTTTGAGGAGATACGTAGCACCGATATGGTGGTGTTTGATCGATTAATAGGGCGTGCAATGCTTGATGGCGTTATGCCTGCCCATGTTATTTATAGCCAGGTGTGCGATAAACCGGCTGGGTTTTCACCAAAGTGGCTGCAAGATGTGCTTAAGCGTGACATGAGCTTTGGTGGCGCTGTATTTTCTGACGATTTGTCTATGCATGGCGCAAGCGTTGCCGGAAGCTATGTTGAGCGTGCTGAGACAGCGTTAGATGCAGGCTGTGATATGGTACTTGCCTGTAACAACCCCGAAGGGGCCGAGAGTATTCTAGATGGATTAGAAGCACGCTTTTCTAACTTGAAAGAGGGCGACTCAAAGAAGCAAGAGAAAGTTATGGCGCTTTACGGGCGGGTTATGCCTGCAGGGCTTAATGATAAGTACGACAGTGCCGTTGAGTTGATAAAGCAATTAAGCGAACGGTAGGTGTTATACCTACCGTTTTATTCATCGTTTATATTAGTAAGTTATCTCGGTGTACGTTTGTCTGCTCTATAGCTGATTTAATGAGTGCCTGTTTCCTTGGGCGCATCACTGGCAATTCGATACCTTCACTTTACACCTTAGTTTCGTCTACACCGGCTTCAACATTCATAAAGCGCGCAAAAGTAAAAAGGAAGTCGCTTAAGCGGTTTAAATACGCGTGTACTACTTCGGGTACGTCGTAGTGTTTGGAAAGGCTGATAACAGCGCGTTCAGCACGGCGACATACAGCCCGGCATACATGAGCTTGCGCAGCAGCTTTGCAGCCGCCGGGCAGTACGAATGACGTATTGGGCGGCATTTTACTTGTAATGGTGTCTATCAGGCTTTCTAGGCTTTCAACGTCGGCTTGCTTTAATGTAGAGCTTGCAGAGATGGCAAAACCAGCTTGGAACAGGTTACGCTGAATATCGTGCAGGATAGGCTGATGTGCTTTATCAACATGAGCGGCTAGCAAACCAATATGGCTATTGAGTTCATCCATGTCGCCGTAGCTCTGTACCACCAAATCATCTTTATCAACACGTACGGCTTTGTCGGCATAAATCTGTGTACTGCCTTTATCACCAGTGCGAGTGTAAATTTTCATAAAAACCAATTCTCTTAACTAAATTTTTTGCTGCTTTTAACCAGTGCCTTAACGCGATGCTAAAAACTTACTGTTAGCAAACTTTGCAACCTAGAAAGCGCCCAATCTTTAGCAAGCGCGCATAATGCTATTCGCTGACATCAGGGCGATTGTAACGGCGAATTTGTACCACAAAGCCAAATAGAGGATGGTCGAAGTAGTGGAGTTGAGTACTTATTACACGACGTTGTTCGGCTAACGGGACTGACACTAACTTATATTCGGTTGGTGTTGCTTGGCCAGCAGATGCGGCGTTACTTTCTTCACTACTAAAGTAACTTAGCGGCACTGGTTGGCGGTAGAACATCTCACCATCCACATGAAGATACGGCACGCGGTTAATGTATTTGAGGAATACTTTTATTGTGCCGTCAATTTCCCAGATGGGTGTTCTAAGCGATGGGTCTAGGGCGTTGTCGTCGCCTTGCTCCACAATTATGGCGGTATCCAATGCTTTAAACGCTTCATATTTTATAGCTTGTGGCTTCGATAGCCGGCGGTCAATATCAGCAAAGATATCTGAAGTGGTGGCTATTTCGGTTACGCTTTGAGTGGTTGTACTGCCTTCGTTACTATTCAAATCTGCAGTAGCGTCATAGCCGAACTCTGACTCACTGTTGGCTGACTTAATAAGTGCTGTGTTGCTTTGCTGCGCTCGCATGTCGCCATTTAAGTCGAATTTCAGCGCGTAGTTCTGACCGCCGAAGAGTCGAACGTCAAAAGCGTTGTTTTGGCCGAACATAACAGGCTGGCGCCAGGTAGCATGAAATAAGCGCTCCAGTTGTCGGTTCGAACGAATTTGGCGAGAAATAGATGATAGTGCTTGTTGCTCACTAGTTAGTAGGTGAGCTTTTGAAGCTAGAGGCCAGTCATGCCCTTCAACCACAATAGGCAGGCTAGCAGGGGCGGGCATTCTGTTGTCAGGCTTGTTAACCTTCCAGACAATAGCCGGCTTCAGTGTAGACTGAATTGGGAGAGTGTGGTCTGAGGTATCGTTTGTTAGTGATTCGCTGCTTACATCAGCCTCTGTTGCGGCCATAACGTTTAGCACAGTGTTAAATTCTGCGCTAAGCCAAGGCTTTGCTTCTTCGCAATATTTAAAGGCAGGTACAGTAACAGGCGCAGTTTTTTTTACGCCAAAAAACGATGTCCAGTAGCTAGCGATAGTGGCTGCATCTGGTGCGTTACCTGCAACTTCTTCATTTGCATAGCCAAGGTTTTCGGTATAACCCGTCGATGAATAAGGCTCGCTATCTCGGTTGGTATTTAAACCTTCCTCACTTTGAGAGCTATCTCGCTGCCCGCTATTGGCACTAGGTTGTAACAAGAAGTCTATGTCTTTTGAAGGAATGTCAAAAAGGGTTTCGTTTGGCCATTTTATCGAAGCATCTGCGCCACAAACGGCTAAGCCTTGCTTCAAATAGCTAATATCTGGTGCAATAACGTCGCTGATGATGTCTGCCTGAGCGCGCGGGGCTGCCAGGTCGTCAGCCAGTGAAAATTGCTCTTCTAACTCCGTCAGCGCCACGTTGCGTTTAAATGCAATCACTTCCACATCAAACCACCAGTTGTCATTGGCGTGGGCCGTGGTTGAAATTGTTGTTAAAAATACAGCGCTAATTGATGCGACTAACGGGCACCAGCGAGATAACTTCATGTTATCGCGACTCCTTTGCAAAATCGGCAATAATATCGCTAATAAACGCGATGCGCTCTTTAGCTGTTTCGGTCTTTTTCACCAAACGCAGTTTTTGGCTACCTTCAAACTTAAAGGTGTTGGGTTTGGTTTGTACCAAGCTAATAATAAAGCCTGGGTCGACCTTGGTAGTTTCTTTAAACTCTATGGTACCGCCTTGGGCCGACAAGTCTACTTTTAGAATGCCTAATTCTTGGGCTTTTAGTTTAATTTCAGCTACTTCTATCAAGTTTTTAGCAGGCTCTGGTAATAGGCCAAAGCGGTCAATACATTCTACCTGGAATTCATCAATGTCGTCTTGCGTTGTGCAGCTTGCCAGGCGTTTATATAGCGATAGGCGAGTATTCACGTCGGCAATATAATCTTCAGGTAACAGGGCTGGAATACGAAGTTCAACTTCGGTATGGCCTGAGGTTGCATCGTCTAATGACGGCTCTCTACCTTCTTTAAGCGCGTTAACGGCTTTATCAAGCATGTCCATGTAAAGGCTAAAACCAATGCTGGCGATTTGCCCTGATTGGTCATCGCCTAACAGTTCACCGGCACCACGAATTTCTAAATCGTGCGTAGCAAGGGCGAAACCAGCACCTAAATCTTCAAGTTGAGATATGGCTTCTAAGCGCTTCACTGCATCTTTGGTCATGCGCTTTGGATGCGGTGTTAGCAGGTAAGCGTAGGCTTGGTGGTGTGAACGGCCCACGCGGCCACGAAGCTGGTGAAGCTGTGCTAAGCCTAAATGATCGGCTCTGTCCATAATAATGGTGTTCGCACTTGGTACGTCGATACCGGTTTCAATGATAGTGGTACATACGAGCACGTTGTAGCGCTGGTGGTAGAAGTCGCTCATTACGCCTTCTAGTTCGCGCTCGCGCATTTGACCGTGACCCATTGCAATACGTGCTTCGGGAACAATTTCGGCAATCTCTTCCACCGTTCGCGCAATGCTTTCTACTTCATTGTGAAGGAAATAAACCTGTCCACCACGAAGTATTTCACGCATGATGGCTTCGCGAATAACAGCTTTATTACGCTGCTGCACAAAGGTTTTAATTGATAAACGACGGGCCGGCGCTGTAGCGATAATAGATAAATCGCGCATGCCAGATAACGCCATGTTAAGCGTACGTGGAATAGGTGTAGCGGTAAGGGTTAGAATATCTACATCGGCACGTAAAGATTTTAGCTTCTCTTTTTGACGTACACCAAAGCGGTGTTCTTCGTCGATGATCACAAGGCCTAAGTCTTTGTATTTTATATCGCTAGATAGCAATTTATGTGTGCCTACCACGATATCGACTTTGCCTTCGCCGATGCGCTCAACCACAGATTTTTGCGCTTTACCGCTTACAAAGCGGCTCATGACTTCAATTTCAAACGGCCATGCCGCAAAACGGTCTTTAAAGTTCTCAAAGTGTTGCTGCGCAAGTAGGGTGGTAGGCACTAATATAGCTACCTGTTTACCTGCATTGGCGGCAAGGAATGCCGCGCGCATGGCCACTTCAGTTTTACCAAAGCCTACGTCACCACATACCAGTCGGTCCATGGCAGATGGGCTGCCCATATCGTGCATAACCGCAGCAATGGCTTGGGCTTGGTCGGGTGTTTCTTCAAAGGGGAAGCTGTCTGAAAATGCTTGGTAATCGTCCCAATTAATTTTGTAGGCAAAACCTGGCTTGGCTGCGCGGCGAGCGTATACATCTAAAAGTTCAGCAGCAACGTCGCGTACTTTTTCAGCGGCCTTTTGCTTGGCCTTTGACCATGCGTCAGAGCCTAATGCGCTAACTGGCGCGCTGTCTGCGTCGCCACCGGTGTAGCGTGAAATTAAGTGAAGGGAGGCCACGGGCACATAAAGCTTAGACTGCTTGGCGTACTCAATACACAAATATTCGGTTGCTACACCGCCTGCATCTAGTGTTTGCAAGCCTAAGTAACGGCCCACACCGTGGTCTAAATGCACTACAGGTTGGCCAATAGAAAGTTCGGCCAAGTTACGAATAATGGCACTTTCATCGGTGGCGGTGCGTTTATCGCGTAGACGGCGCTGACTTACTTTTTGGCCTAGTAACTCCGTTTCCGTAATAAATAACAGTTCGCCTTCCTGGGTTTGCCAGCGAAAGCTGTTATCAACCATACCTACCGTGATTCCAATAGTATCGTGGCTTGCTATGAAGTCGCTAAAGCTATCAACAATCTTGGGTTTTATGCCTGCTTTGGCAAGCACGGTGATCAAACCTTCTCGCCTGCCTTGGGTTTCAGCACAAAACAGTACTTTAGCCCCGTTGTCAGTAGCCTGATTTACGGTTTTAATAAGTCGTTCAGCAGGTACTTTTTTCTGCGAGTTAATCGCAATGTCGTCAAGTTTTTCACACTGAAGGTTGGTAGAACCCTGTTTTTCTTCAAGTACCTTGCTGGTTAGAGAAGCACGAGGCCACTGCTTAATGGCCCCGAATAGCTCGTTAATGGGTAAAAACAGTTCATCTGGTGCCAGTAATGGGCGAGCTAGGTTGTAGCGATACTGCTCGTAACGTTCTTGTACGTCAGCCCAGAAGAACTCGCTGGCGTCTTGCACATCACCGTGAAGTAATAGCAGGCTTTTCGGGTGAAGGTAATCGAACAAAGTCGCGGTTTGTTTGAAAAATAAGGGCAAGTAATATTCCACACCGCTTGGCATGGTGCCTTTGCTTACTTGCGAAAATACGCTTTCGGATGCGTTGTTAGCGTCGAATTTTTCTAAAAACTGCTGGCGAAAAAGGGTGATTGCTTCTTTATCTGTTGGGAATTCACGGGCCGGTAGTAAGCGAATTTTGTTTACCGCTTCGCCTGAGCGTTGAGTTTCAGTATCGAAATAGCGAATAGAGTCGATTTCATCGTCGAACAAGTCTATTCGAAACGGCTGGTCGCTTCCCATTGGGAATAGGTCGATAATGCTTCCGCGTACCGAGAATTCGCTGTGACTCATCACCTGGCTAACGTGAAGATAGCCAGCTTGCTCTAAGTTGCGCCTAAATTGGTCTCTGTCTAAGGTGTCGCCTTTGTTTAGCATCAGTAGGTACTTTGCTAAATAGTCGGTAGGCGCAAGGCGCTGCATAAGCGTGTTAACAGGAACAATAAAAACGCCTTCGACTTGTTGGGTAAAGCGAAACAGCGTTTCTAATCTTTGCGAAACAATATCTTGATGAGGTGAAAAGGAGTCGTATGGCAGCGTTTCCCAGTCTGGAAACAGGGTAATGGGCGTATCTTTTTGATTATCGCTTAAGAAAAATGCTATTTCTTTTTCAAGCTTCATTGCCGATGGCGTATCGGCGGTAATTAATACAATAGGGCCTTTGTATTGGTTTAGCGTTTGGCTGATACACAGCGCGGCGCTGCTGCCTTGCAGTTGGCCCCATTGTTTGTGATCTTGTGATGAGGCTTCTTTTTTAGGCGCAGGTAATGGAAGCGATAATAAAGTGGCTGTCATGACGTCCTGTTTTTTAAGTGCAAGATAAGTTTTACGGCTTATATACTGTTGTTAGGGGCTATTCAGATCCCGCTTTTTTCTCTTTCGCCCGTTTTCTTAGCTGCTGTGTTTGAATATGCAAACTGGCGCGAACTAAAAGCTCCTGATCTTGCTCTCGAATGGTATTAAAAATAAAGGCGATATGGTAACTATCTTCAACTTGCTCGCAAGTAATAACTTCGCCAAAACAAAAAATTGCTGCGGCTTCGGCATCAAGAAAAAGCTTTAGTTCAGCGTGTGTGCCTACTTCTAGTGGGTCACTCGACTCAATAATTACGCCACCACCACCGAGTTTCACCGTCTTGAAGCGGTATTCGGGTTCGTCTTGCTGGTGCAATACAAACGACATCATTAGATCAATTTTACGGGACTGATGATTTAGGTATTCGGCCAAGGTTTCGGCGTGATCACCCAAGTTTCTTAATGGGCGAATTGCCTGCGCTTCTAAAGCGGCCATTTCACTGGCAATGCGAAATGCATAGGGCATCGATTCTTCTAGGTTTTCTTCATCAGGTACTTTTTCATTGGCACCTAATGGGCGCACGTTTGCATTTATGCTGTGTGCAATAGAAAAGTATTCATCGAATTGGGCTTTTTTTTGTTCTAGGCTTAGTTCGCTCACATTATTCCTCTGCCACTAATTCTTGTGCAGTTAGTAACTTATAAGTAGTATACCGACCACGTAGTATACCCACTTTACTATTTTGGGGTTAACCCGTCATCTCGCCTTTGGGCTACTTATCTGAATTATTTATTCATTAAGCATAGCTAAATGTAAGGCAGATTACCGTATTACTGAAAAGCAAGGCGCTATGTTTTATCCTCTTTCTGCATTCATTGCTTATCGTTATGCCAAGTCTAACAAAGCAAGCCAAACCAGTTTCGTCTCATTTATCAATCGATTTTCAGTGGCCGGCATCGCACTGGGATTGATGGCGCTTATTATTGTCGTATCCGTAATGAACGGCCTAGAAGGGCAGTTAAAACAGCGCATTTTAGGCATAGTCCCCCATATCGAAATTACAAAGACACCCATCGCAACAACAAGCCTTAGCAAGACACCCATTCAAAACAGCTTTAACAACGACGTAACAGAGACACCCAACACAAGCGTTAATACTGGGTCAGTTAGCAAGACACCCACTCAAAAACCGTCCAACTTGAAGCGTTTAGCTATAGAGGAAATTAGCATGACACCCATGGAAGGTGTCGTGACCACCATGGGGTACAGAGAGGCAGAGGCAGTTGTGCAATCTCGCTCAGACCTTCGAGGCGTGCAGGTTCACGGCGTTCAACCTGATGTGATGATTGAGCATACTTTGGTTGCAAATCATATGGAACAAGGTCGATTTATTGATTTAACGGAAGGGAGCTTCGCCGCCATAATTGGGCGCTCTCTTGCCATTAAGCTTGAAGCGCGCGTTGGCGACCGCTTGCGAGTTATGGTTGCTGGCGCCAGTGTTTATACTCCGTTTGGAAGAATGCCAAGTCAACGGCTTGTGACAGTGGGGGGTGTCTTCGATATGGGCTCGCAGATGGATGATAAGGTGATGTACATGAACCTTGCGGATGTGAATCGCCTAATGCGTGACCCTAAAGGGAGCGAACAATCGCTCCGGTTGTTTTTAAAAGATGCGTTTAACTACCAAGCCGTTGTTGATGGGTTAACGGATAGGGTGGGTGTCTCTGCAAGTAACATTCGAACGTGGCGGGAGCGTCAGGGGCCGCTGTTTGATGCAGTAAAAATGGAAAAAAACATGATGACGCTTATGCTGCTGCTCATAATTGCGGTGGCGGCTTTTAACATAGTGTCGGCACTGGTAATGGTGGTCACCGAAAAGCAGGGCGATATTGCGGTACTTCAAACTCAGGGCATGTTGCCGAGTTCGGTTATGTGGATATTTGTATTAAATGGTTTATTTAACGGGGTGAAAGGTGCGGGTATTGGTCTGCTTTTAGGTGTAATTATTACGCTTAATTTAAACAATATCTTGGACGCGATAGGTTCGCCATTAGCGCTTTCTGCAGACGGTAGAGGCCTGCCAATTGACATGGACGTAGTGCAAATAACAAGCATCACATTGTTGTCTTTGTTGTTATGCGTTTTAGCCAGTGTTTATCCTGCACGCAAAGCGATGAAAATAGCACCTTCACAAGCGCTTCAAAACGAATAAATAGTTGAATTTACCGTGCAAAAGGCCGCGAAATTCACTATACTCGCGGTCTTTTAAACTTTGCCCAGTGAGACGTCATGAACAAGAATTTTATCACCTCGCAATCGCTTCTACAGGATTCCTTTCGCTTAGCGGCAAAGGTGTATGAAGACGGATTCCGCCCTGACTTTATTATTGGTATTTGGCGTGGTGGTGCTCCAATTGGTATCGCAGTTCAAGAGTTCTTCGAATTTAAGAATACGTCAACCGACCATATCGCAGTACGTACATCGTCTTACTATGGAATCAATAAACAGTCGAAAGAAATCCGTGTTCACGGGTTACATTACTTGGTTGAAAATGCCAATGCTGACGACAAGCTTTTGATTGTTGACGATGTTTTCGATTCAGGCCGAAGTGTTGACGCACTTATCAAGCAAATTAATAAGCTTATGCGCCTAAATATGCCAAAAGATATTCGCATTGCATGTCCATGGTACAAGCCTCAAAACAACACTACTGATATCGTGCCAGATTACTTCGTTAACGAAAGTGACGAGTGGCTTGTGTTCCCTCATGAAATAGCAGGTTTGTCAGAAGAAGAAATTCGTGAAGGCAAGGGTGAACTGTCTGACGTTATGGATATTTTGTTCCAAAAGTAGCTGCTATATAGTGCTTTTTGCAATTAAGAATCGCTATCAAACGTATCTAAACCGCACGATTGTGCGGTTTTTTTATTGGCGTTCGTTGATGGGAAAGAAAGTGTAAAGGTGGTACCAACGTTAACTTCGCTATCAACGGCAATAGTGCCCCCCATGGCTTCTACAATAGAAAAAGAAATATATAGGCCTAGTCCAGTCCCTTTTCCCGTAGGTTTGGTGGTGTAAAAAGGCTCAAAAAGCTTTTGAAGCGCATGTTTTTCGATGCCACACCCCGTATCTTTTACGGTAATAACGGTATTATTGCCTTCTTCATAAGAAGAAATGGTAAGTTTGTCTCCATCCTCCATCGCCTGCGCAGCGTTGACAAAAAGATTAACCAGAACCTGGTTTAGCTTGCCTGTTTTCCCTTTGATGCAAGCCACGTCACTCAAGTGTTGCTGTATTTTTATGCGGTGCTTTAACTCACTGTTTACAAGCCTCAGGGCATGCGCAATGCAATCGTTCACATTGATGGTTTCGTCATCGGGAATATCTGCATCATGTGAGAATGAACGAAGGCTGGTTATAATGTCGGTTACTCTGTTTAAACCTTCTTCGGACTCCCCACAAATATCAGCGATCTCGTCACTGAGTGAATCAATTTTATTGTGCGATTGCCACAATAATGCTTCTTCGGCAATTTCTGCTCTTTCTTCAGAGCTAGAGCTAGACGCCAGTTTCAGTACGATCTCCTGCATTTGTGATAGTGCAGGCAGTACGTTTCTAAGGAAATGAATATTGCTATTAATAAATGCAATGGGGTTGTTAATTTCATGAGCAACGCCTGCAGCTAGCAAACCTAGCGAGGCCATTTTTTCAGAATCGATAAGGCTTTTTTCTACCCTAGCTTTTTCTTCTTTCAACCTGACGGTTTCTAACGCCATTAACTTTGCCTGCATCCCCATAGCCATCTGTTCAGTGAAAGTTCGGTATCTGTTTGCCATATCGACATATTCTTGGGTGTAGTAGCCTAATGATTGATGACAGAAAACAATAACGGCTTGTTGTTGGTGCACTTTAAATGGACAATACAATACCGACGTGACGGGGGTTTCAAATAAGGACATGTGCTGTTGCCACGTTGGCTGCTGTTGAATGTTGAACAAAGCTACGGGTTCACTTTTCACGGCACGGGAAAGCGTGTCGTCTATTTTCCATATAGTATCTAGCAAAGCATCATTAGTGCTGTTGATGCACTTCATTTTACCTGCACTTTCATTCTCTAAGACAAAGCATACTTCATAGTTGTAAAGCCCTTTAAAAACGCTAAACATTTTCTTGTAAAGGTCTGTTTCATCCTCAGCGGTAAGGAGTACTCGCGTACTTTCAAGTAAAGCATCGCTCTCTTTTTTATGCGCTTCAGCTTGCTGTTTTAGGCGGTAAACTAGCGCTAGATCTTCTAAAACATTTTCGTAATCTTTATTCATCGAGAAAACACTACTGCTGAAATCATTAGGTTGCCATGCCTGTTCATTCCGTCTAAGAATCGCCCTTGTTCGCCAAAAGTAAAAGGCCCGCAAATGGGCAATGACGAGAATCGTTTTTGTAATAACTCCAGCATCGAATTTATTTCATCGCCCACCATCAACCGGCATCCTGCACAGTAAATCATCAATACGCCAACTGGCTTCTTATTTTCAGGTAATAGCATGATTGCGTTATTAATAACACGCTCGGCGCGTGAGGTGAGGCTCGAGATACTTCCCTCCATCAAAACAAGGTCTTCGCCTTCCTTTACTTCAGAAAAAACATTTAACGCTCCGTGTTCAACAGAGTCGGGGTGGCAAAGAAGGTAATTTACAGCGCCATTGTCCAATTCCACTGGCCTGCCTAACGGTGCTGAAGAAGTTAGCCCCAAGATTTGTCCACCGTCAAGCAGGTCTGAGATTAGACCGTTCGTTGCTTGATTGTACGCGATACTGGCTTGTTCATTATTGAGTTGTTGTATTTGTCGCCCCTGGGCTTGTGTGGTTCTTAGCACAGTTTCGGTAGGTTTATAACCAGAACTATAGCTTAAACCAAGCGGTGTTGAAGGATACAAAACGGCTACCGCAATGGTTTCAGGTCCCGATGATGTGTTTGTGATCGTACGCCAGTTGCCTGTAACCGTATTGTCTGCCATGGAGCCACCGAAAATAGGAACCTTTGCTCCTACAACGCTAGCAAATCCTTCTAGTATAAGTTCTTCATCACCTGGGGGGAGCGCACACCAAATGAGTGCAGGGCTTTCGTAAGGCCTTTCGGCGCTTGCTAGCGCTTGCTGCAACGCTGTTGCTCCTGCATCAAACGGGCCGTACTCAGATACATCAGCACTGCCCACACCGTAGGCACCACTATCATCGTTGATGCAAAACAGCGCTAGGTCGCATTTGGCGGAGACCGTTTTATCGTCGCAAAGCAAAGCGCCTAAGCAAGAGCTAGAAATAAAAAAGGGGAGTGTTGAGACCCCTATCATTGATGGAAGTGCTTCTAGAGGAAAATCGGTATTGCCATAACCTATAAGTAATGAAGGCTTCTCATTGGTTAATACAGACGCTATTTCCGAAGTTAAGATTTCTACATCATTGCACTTTAATGCAAATGTCTGAATTTTCATTTCAGCCCACCAATCAAACACACCCTTTAATAATAGATTGAATTCAGGATAACCTTATTAACCATTAGTTTAAAAAGTTTCAAAAGTGAAATGATAAGAGACGATAAACGGTTTAATTGTCTAGATAAAACTTGTCGTGAAAGGTGTACACCCACGTAGGTTGGTATATCACAAGAAGGGTAATAGCCATGCCGTTGAGTAATGCTTCTGGAAATACCAATAGCGGAATAAGCAAAACATAGTTATCAAAAACAATGTCCCACGTGTACGTACCTTCAATGTAGTAGAAGGCGCCTAACGAGAGTGTTTTTAGTGCAATTGAAAAAGCGGCAGGAAAGAATGCACACACGAATATGTAGACAAAAAGTTGTCGAGGTATACGGTGAAACGACAGCATGTAGAAAAGGTAGGTGGTACCTATGGGAAGGATAGTCCCTAATAGACCGTTGACCCCAAAGTTCTCCCACGTTCCATAGCCTGTTATGTTTGCCCCTAAAAGCGCGATAAATGAGGCAATGATGGCGTTTCTAAACCCTAACATTAATGTGAGAACGGAAAGGCCAAGAAAATGGACATCTAGGCCTTCAAATATTCCCGCTTTAAACAACCACAAAACAAATAAACAAGCAGCAGTGCCGAAAATGAGGTGTTGCTGCTGCTTGTTCCGCGTAAAGTGAGTAAAGTCGATATGGTTCACCGCGCCCAATAAAAATGCGCCATAAATCAGCCATGCAAACAACTGTAATGAACTCACTGTTACTCCTCAATCGGCACTGCTTTATTCGCAATCGGCCAACTACTTCTTATATTCAGCCCAAATGGGGGCGTGGTCAGACGGCTTTTCAATGCCCCTTAACTCATAATCGATGCCTGCGTCATGAAGACTAGCGTGTAAAGGTTTGGTGGCAAGTATCAGGTCTATACGTAGGCCGCGATTGTCGTTGAATCCTTTGGAGCGATAGTCAAACCACGAAAACTTGTCATTAGTCTCTGGATAAAGCGTTCGAAAACTATCTTCGAAACCCCAGTCGATGAGGGTATTCAACCATTCACGTTCTTCTGGTAGGAAGCTACACTTACCTGTTCTCAGCCAGCGTTTTTTGTTTTCATCTCCAATACCGATGTCTAAGTCTGTATGAGAAATGTTTACATCGCCCATCACAATCACGTTTTCGTCTGGCGTATGGTTATCGTCTAAGTAGGCCATTAAGTCTTTGTAAAACTTACGTTTGGCGGGGTACTTTGTCTCGTGCTTTTCGTTCTCGCCTTGAGGAAAGTAACCATTAAGAACCGTCACTGGCTCGCCAGCTTCATCAGTAGTTTTTAATATAATCATTCTGCGCTGGGCGTCTTCATCATCCGTTGGGAAGCCCATTGCCACAGAAACAGGCTCTTTCTTCGCTAAAAATGCGACGCCATAGTGGCTTTTCTGGCCGTGAAAATAAACGTGATAACCCATGGCCTCTACTGCTTCAACGGGAAATTGCTCGTTGTGAACTTTAATTTCCTGCAAACCAATAATGTCTGGTTTGTGGGCATCAATAACCGCTTGAAGCTGATGGAGGCGGGCGCGGATACCGTTTATGTTAAATGAGATTACTTTCATGTTTTATATTTATGTTGTTTTTAGGTTGGTTTGAGTTTACCAGAAACTGAGCGATCGCTTAACGATGAACCGACGTTATATTAATGCATTCAGCCGCTTGACTAAATTAAGTTTATTTATAGCTTTGGGGTTGAGTGGTTATTAAAATCATGGGGTTGTATCAGTCTAACCGCAGGCCATGTTAGACTGGAGAAAGGCTGAACGACCCTATTGAAGGGCGTTATTGAATCGTACAGCCTGCGAAGGTGCTAACTCGCTCAACTCTATATCAATGCGTCTACCTTAAGCTTCTTCTCGCCTTTTATAACATCTGCTAGTGAAATCAAATACTCAAACCAAGCATTTGCATCCTCTACTATATCTTCAATAAGGTCTTCTTCGTTTGTGTCGAGTTCAGGTACAAGAGATTCAACCTCTTGTTTGAAAGACACCCACGCTTTCGCGCAACCTGCCATGGCTTGATAGTAATTCGTGGGTACGTTTCGTTCCATCGCGTTTAACCTTCTTACAATGATATTTGCTCCCATCGAGGAACCTAACCATACGTAAATCGCTGCAATGGCTTGGCTAGTCGACGAATTGCAGCTTGGAATTGACAGGCCCTCAGAGTAGGTGTCTTGATTAGACGTTTGTAATGATAAGGCTTCAGATGCCTTGGTATGGGTGTCAACACAAAGCATTTGAATGTCAGCATTCAGAGCGCCTAGAACTGCGTTGCTATTTATCATATTGGAGACTCGAGAAAGAATAGGCGCACAGCTCTCAGCTTGCTGAACAGCGTCAGCAGTCGCTTGATGGAACAATTTCATTATCTTCAAAATAGCAAGATAGGCGGTGTCATCAAATGCATTGTCGTTGTGATAGATGGAAAAAGGAAACGTATTTTCCAAAATGCTGTGGTTGGCGTGAGTGTCTTGCTTAAGAGCAGTAAATAGGTTTCGCATGAGGCACAGATCTTTGCGTTATAGCTTTTAAACTTTTCGTGATAGTAAACAACTTTAGCATGGGTGTCAGTGTAACGGGTAGGGAATTGAATAGCCGTTTATGTTTTAACGAAACTTTTTATGAGCGAGTGGTTAGGGTGGGTGTCTTTGTAAGGGAGCTCTGGTTTTTTAGCATGGGTGTCTTTGTAAGAAATATTTTGGCGACTATTGCATTGCGCCTTGTGCTGGGGAGGGTATACTTGCCGCAAATTTTGAGATAGGTGAATAAACGTGTTTCCAGAAACAATTGCCGACAAGTTAAGCGATGCGGTCATCGAACAAGCCATGAAACTAAATGCGGAAGACCGTCAAGAACTTGTTGTTAGCTATATTGCAAAAGCAAACGAAATATGGATGGTACAGGGTACTGAAGGTTTCGTAATGTTCGAAGGTGGTGATAGTGTTCAGTTACCAGTTTTTCCTCATCGCGATTTGGCGCAAAAGTTTGTAGACATAAACGACATTGAAGGCCAGTGTGTGAATGTATCACTTGACGAATTTGCACAAACTTGGTTGCCAGGCCTTACCAAAAACGGTGTGGAGTTGGTTATGTTCCCAACTACCAGTGACGTTGAAAACCTTGTAATGACCGCAGAAGATTTGGCTTCTGAACTAAGCGGTAATTAAGCTGGGCGTTTAGCAAATGAGTACGGATGACACCTTGCTTCCTCTGGCTTCTTCACTTGCCAATTCAAAGGGGTGGGATGATTTTACGCGCACGCTTATGCTAGCGGGCAAGTCTTTAACCCCTCTCCCTGAAGATGAACGTACTTCCGATACTGCCGTTATTGGGTGCGAAAGCCCTGTGTGGTTGGCTTATTTCACCGAACAAAGTAGCTTGATGGCATATTCGCCCAGTAAAGTTATCCGCGGTGTCCTTGCTGTATTATTAGAAAAGGCCAATGTACTGTCCGATGAGGAGCGTCGTAATTTCGATTTCGAAGATTATTTGTCTCGTTGTCAACTTGGGCGTTACCTTAGTCAGTCGCGCGGAAATGGGATAAAGTCTGTCATCTCTCGGTTGAAGGGCATTTAGGCGCTGAGCCTGCAGGTGCCTCCTTTACACTCCGACTCACTTGTTCTTTGCTTCAATCCATTGGCTCATGTATTTACTCGCAGTTAACGTTTGATGCCACAACAAACTTTGCATAAACAAACTGCTTCTGTGCTTGTCTAGAGTTTGCTGTAAGTCACACATCCTTTCAATGAATGGCACATCTGGCTGATTGTTTTCGAATGAGCTAAGCACGCTCTTGCTCATTTCACTCGCCAAATTCCAATTGTTTTCATCGTTATAGAGGGCGATGGCTTTATCAACATAGTCCTGCACTGCGTTCAATTCGGATATGCGCGTGCTGCAAAGAGCACCGGGCCACGGCCTCGCATCTGCGCTTTCATCAGTATCAAGAACTTGATCATTTGAAATAATACCTTCTGCACCTATCCAGGTTGTAATACTTGGTGTGGCACAGCGCATCGCATCAAGTAACTTTCCTTTTATTCCTGCGCCAAATCGCAATGGAGCTATCAGCACCTTAGCGTTTGCCATTACCGTTTCAACATCTTTTGCCCATCCTTTTACTAAAAAGCCTTGTTTCTCGTTGTGAAGCTGTGTCGCTTTTTTCGGTGGGTAGGCGCCGTATATATGCAACTCGGCATGGGGCAGCGCTTTTTTTATTGAAGGCCATAGGTGTTGCTTTAGCTGCAAGACCGCATCCCAATTTGGCGCGTGACGGAAATTGCCAATATGAACAAAGTTTGAGCGTTCCTCAAACGATGGAGCAGGGTTAATAGACTTCCCAACGGCAAGCGGGTGATACTGAAGCTGGGATTCTGGTACTGCGTAATGTTCTTTCAGTAATGCCATTTCTCGTTTTGAAATCACTAAGGTGAGATCACTTCGTATAATGGCAGCGACTTCCCGCTGTGCGAGTTCGGTATTAAGTTGCGCTAGACGGGCGTCACCGTGCTGTTTTACCGCATCGTGTCTTGCTTGGCGGAGGCTGTGAAGGTCTTCGGTATTAAGAATTCGAAGAGCATTGGGGCAAACCTCTTTCACACGCCAAGAAAACTGCTCCTCTGTCATGTAGCGGTCGAAGATGACGACATCCGGCAATATTTGCGCTAAAAGGGTATTAAACGAGCTGCAGTTTAACGCTATGGGCTTTACACTTACGCCGGTTGCTTCAAGATCTGCTTTATGTTCACTATCCGTGGCAGCTGTTAAAAACGTTACGTTGAAATTAGCCGCTAAGCAACGTTCGATAATAGACTGCATGTTCTGCCCGGCAGCCGAGGAGTTTGGCTCGGGCCATACATAACCAATGACGACAACATTTAACATGGTAGATATTACAACTTTTACGTAAAGAAATAGGGGGAACAACACGGTTTTTACGCACGAGATGCTACCACAAAATTGCAACTGTCATTACTTTAAAGGTGTGCTCCTTAGAATTTCTAATTCTTGTAGGTAGTTACCCTAAGTTTTTCTTAGAAATCGTACTTTGATTAGGTAATAACACGCGGCTCGTTATAATACACGAGTTTCCGAGCGGGTTAGGGAACGCTTAAATATTTTCACAGTCTACGGTATTGGCATAATTGATAATGCTCAAATTTGGACAAAAGGCTTATACTAGCCAATGAGTAGTAATGAAAAACGGTTCAATTATGTTTTTTTAACTTTCTGATTAGTAAAGAAATCATACTTTTTTACTAGGTGATAATAATTGACCTCTTAGGTTTTACCGCCTATACCTTACAAGAGTAAGGCAAATGGAGGTGCCTTAACACGATGATCACAAAAGCTGCATTGAAGAGAGTGCACGAATGAATTTAGATGAATTAGTTTCGAAAGCGGAAGACCTCTTTGTGTTACCTGATTCGGTAACTCGACTTAAAGCTTGTATGGATGATGAAGCTTCAAGCATTGACGACATTGGTGACATCATTGCTTTCGACCCGTCATTGGCTACGCAATTACTCAGAGTGGCAAACTCGGCGCTTTATCGCTTCCCCAATAAAATAGACACGGTAACCAGAGCCATCCAAGTTGTAGGTACCCGCTCTACGTACGACCTTGCGCTTGCGTATGGTGTCAGTCAGGCATTTAGTGACGTCGACGGTCAATCTATAGACCTAGACAAGTTCTGGGAACAAAGCGTTTCCTGCGGACTGCTTGCGAAGTACTTTGCCGACATGCGCAATATTCGTGAGCCAGAGCGTCTTTTCGTATCAGGATTGCTGCACAACATAGGAGAACTGGTAACGGTTTCGGTCATGCCCGAATCCGCTACTCGTTGTCAGGCATTTAATACCCGTGTAAGCCCTGCGGAGCTTCAATTTGGCGTTTTAGGGTTCACCTACACAGAGCTGTCTGCAAGACTGATAGAAAAGTGGGGTATCCCTAGCTCGATTTACTCGCCTATTGCCAGCATTCATAGAGGCGAAGACGCGGTAACGGGTATAGAAGAGAAAATTCTTCAACTGTCTTATGTGTTAGCGTTAGATAACGTAAATCCGGAAATCTACCCAAGCTATCACAACTTGAAACCTGAACTTCACGAAGCGCTATCGCTCGAACGTGAAGATTTGGAAGACGCGCTAGATATAACCAATTTACAATGTATATCAGTTATCTCACTGTTTAACCCTAACGCGTTTATGCTTTACTAGGCTTTACGGCTTAGACAGAAGCCATTGCCGTAGTGATTAATCGAAAATCGCTACGGTTTGTCTGCTAATTGCAATGACTTCGTTATCTTTGTCCCAAATCGTCGCCTCTGTGTGGCCATAACCATCTGCCGCCTGTCTGGTATGCGCTTTGTAACCAAACCAATCTGTGGGGCTCACCGGTTTATGAGGATGAATGAACTCTAAATTCCAGCTCACGGTGCTAGCAGGAGCTGGCAATTTCATCATTTGTAAAAGCGTGGGCGGCCATGCATCTATCATGGTAATGATGTGTGCATCAGTTATGGCCTCTGGTGCTTGCTTAAATCGCATGAAGCCGTGGTAATGACTGGTTTTTCGTCGGGTAAATG
Organism: Alteromonas alvinellae; assembly: GCF_902705805.1. Classification (NCBI taxonomy): domain Bacteria; kingdom Pseudomonadati; phylum Pseudomonadota; class Gammaproteobacteria; order Alteromonadales; family Alteromonadaceae; genus Alteromonas; species Alteromonas alvinellae. Next base: position 30,309 of record NZ_CACSIH010000152.1, read on the forward strand.
GTATACCACCATCTTCAATAGCTAAGTCAAAGTAGCGCAAGAACTTCGGTGTTACTTTTGGTATCTGCGGGATGAATTTTGCTTTGCTAGGTAAAGGCATATCGTGCTTTTCTGTATTCTTAACGCTTATACCTGAAGTTCTCGCCACGCCAAAGCAAGCTTGTGAGAAAACACAGCTTTTGCCTTCCTGAATGGCATGTGCAGTATATTGTGAGACGTTTTTCCCTGTTCTTAAAAGGGTAACTTCGATAGAAAAGGGGGATTCAAGAGATAGAGGGCCGACAAAATTTGTAGTAAACGAACGTAAAACGCGGTTATCAGTAACTTGTTGCTTTACTGCCGTGTATAACATACCGGCAGAGATGCCGCCAAACGCGGTTCTTCCTTGTCCCCAGGTTTTAGGAATAACGAGCCCATCAACCTTCCAAGTGTTTTCCGATGTTTGTGATAATTGGGGAATATTGAGTAATTCATCTACTGTCATAGCTGTGCATCTGGTCTGATGAGTTGAGTGGGTATCATCCTACCTCAAGCGCTATAGAACGAAAAGCCTCTGTTAGAAATTTTCGTTATGTTAACAAATAAGTAACAATTAGTTGTTTATTTTTTTACCTAGTGCGTAGACTGGAGTTATCGTCACTTAAAAGGACTGTTATGGCCCATACGCACGTTGAAGGTATTCCAGCTAGTGAAGCCGGAGCATCTAGAAGTTACCGCAATTACGTTCTATTCATATTAACCTTGGTATACGCCTTTAACTTTATTGATAGGCAAATTATTGGGATATTATCGCCTTTTATAAAAGCTGACTTGGGATTAGATGACGCCCAACTCGGATGGCTTAAAGGCATATATTTCGCGCTTCTATACACGGTGATGGGCATACCAATCGCTTGGCTCGCCGACCGTTACAGCCGAGTGAATATTATCGCTATTTCTCTAACGCTCTGGAGTGGTTTTACTGCTGCGTCTGGTTTGGCAGCAAACTATATGCAACTTGCTATTGCACGTATCGGCGTGGGGATTGGCGAGGCCGGGGGAAGTCCACCGTCACACAGCATTATTTCTGACCTTTTCCCTAAAGAAAAACGCGCTGGTGCGCTTGCAATATATTCTTTAGGTATTCCGTTTGGTGTAATGCTGGCGTTTTTTGCCTCAGCATTTTTTCTACAGGGTGGTTCAGCCGATTGGCGTACGGTGATGTATAGTGTTGGTATACCCGGTGTGTTGCTTGCTATCTTGTTAAAGCTTACGGTTAAAGAGCCTGCAAGAACGGTCTCAGCGCCAACGGCCGCTGAAGCTAACAAGCCAAGCGTAAAGTCTTCTTTGAAAATGCTGCTGAAAATTCCAACATGGTGGGGAATGGCGCTTGGTATATCTTTTGGCTCGTTCGGTAACTATGCGATATCGACGTGGGTTATTGATTACTACGTGCGCGCGTTTGCAGGGTTGGATATTACACAACTGCTTATTGTATTTGGCATCATAAACGGAACAGCCTATGCACTGGGTGTATGGCTTGGCGGCTACATTGCTGACAGATGGGGGAAGCATAACAAGAAAGCGTATGCCTTGTTACCAGCCATTGCCCTTATTATTGGAGTTCCTGCATTGTATGCATCATTACAGGTGCAAGATTTATGGTTGTCGGTAGGGCTTATGGCATTGTTGCTATTTACGAGTGGCTCTTATTTAGGGCCGAGTTTTGCGATGGCACAAACGCTTGCACCAGTTAATGTTAGGGCGATGTCGACGGCACTGTTCTTCTTTGTTTTGAACATTATTGCATTGGGCGGCGGGCCCACACTGACAGGAATAATTAGTCAATCACTGGTTCCATCACTGGGCGAGACAGAAGCTTTGAGACAAGCACTGATCTACTTAGTCGTACCCTATGCTATCTCTATTGCCGTATTTTTATGGACAAGCACTAAGATAGTGAAAGATTGGGAAATGGCAGAAGCCAATGGCTTATAGTAATATCGAACTATCATGTTAAGGGGCTGATTTAAAGCCCCTTTATTGTTTGAGTTTTAAGGAGTATGTTGGTGTCCTCGACCGAGTTGAGTTTTCATTTTGCCCATGCGAACGGGTTTCCTGCAGGAAGCTATAATGCCATGTTTTCAGCGCTACCTAGCCACTTTAACCGTTTGCATGTTGATCGTTTTGGTCACGACCCTCTGCTTCCGGTAAATGGCAACTGGCGCAACCAAGTTCAAGAGTTAATCAAACATATAAAAAGAGAGAATACCGATGCTCGCGGTGTTTATGGGATCGGACATTCATTTGGTGCTGTAATTACCTATATGGCTGCGTGCGAGGCACCTGAATTATTCAGAGGCGTTATTTTATTCGACCCGCCGTTAGTGGTTGGTCCGCTTAGTTACTTTTTCAAATTCGCAAAACATACGCCGTTAATTAATAAATTGACGCCGGCAAAGCTAGCGCAGACGCGCAATACCAGTTGGCCAAGCAACACGGATATGGTGTCATACTTTCATGGAAAAGCGCTTTTCAGGGATATGGATAAGCGATGTGTTCGCGATTACGTCAAATCTGTGACAGCGGTGAAAGGTGAAAAAATATCGCTTACGTTTCGAGCTGATGTAGAAGCAGAGTTATTCCGCAATGTTCCTCACAACTTGGGAAAATATAAGGGCAAGCTGAAGTGCCCGGCAATATTGGCGACGGGTAACAAGAGTAATGTATGTAAACCTGAAATGTATTCACGCCTTATGAAGCATAATGCGATTGAACATGTAGTTTTAGAAGGTGGCCATATGTTCCCGTTAGAGCATCCTGAGAAAGTTGCCAGCTTTATAGAGCAAACGCTAGAGCAGTGGAATAGTGCGGAGTAGTTATTAGGGGTTAAGTTTTGCGTATTGGTTTAGGTTATCAGTGCAGCGAAATGATGTGAGAGATTAAGGTTGGTCAGTGCTTTTATTTGCTCTTAGCCTGGATGGGGAGATTGATATTGGTGTAAGGGCCAATATCAATCTGATTAACTCGCTGACGCGACTATCAACTTTGCTTTGTTGACTTGCTAAGGCCACCTACAGGCTGCCCCAGCATCTCGCGGGTTACCAGTACTACACCTTTTTCAGAAACGCGGAAACCTCGCGCTCTATCTTGCTCATGATCGTAACCAATCGTAGTTCCTTCGGGTATCACACAGCCGCGATCTATGATAACTTTTTTCAATTTACAATGGCGCTTAATTTCTACGTCAGGAAGAATAACCGCATCTTCAATAAGTCCGTAAGAATGTACTCGAACATTAGAAAAGCAAATAGAAGAGCGCAGTGTAGAGCCGGATATAATACAGCCGCCTGAAACGACAGAGTTAATGGCCTCACCTCGTCTGTCGTGGTCTTCCCAGACAAATTTTGCTGGTGGAAGTTGCTCTTGATAGGTCCATATGGGCCACTTTCTATCGTATAAATTCAGCTGAGGTACTGGCGCCACCATTTCCATATTGGCTTCCCAGAAAGAATCAATGGTACCTACGTCACGCCAGTAAGCGTTATCGCCACCGCTTTTTTCAAATGGATAGGCGTAAACCGGGTGGTCAGCAATGATTGAAGGAATAATATCTTTACCAAAGTCACGCTGAGAGCCCATGTTTTCAGAGTCTACTCTGAGCTGTTCGAACAAAAATTCTGTGTCGAATACATAATTGCCCATGGACGCTAAGCAACGAGTGGGATCATTAGGCAACGGCGTAGGGTTGGATGGTTTTTCTTCAAAACCGTTGATACGATAATTTTCGTCTACAGACATCACGCCAAAAGCGCCTGCCGCTTCTTCTAGCGGTACGGACATACATGAAACCGTCATTTTTGCGCCAGATTCCTTGTGCTTCGCAAGCATATCACCGTAATCCATACGATAGATATGGTCGCCGGAAAGGATCATAACGTACTTGGGAAGTTCGTCGCGAATGATGTCAATATTCTGAAAAACCGCATCGGCCGTGCCCTCGTACCAACTATCAGAAAAGCGCTGTGAGGCGGGGAGGATTTCTACTGATTCACCCAATTCTTTTTTGAAATGCCCCCAACCTCTAACAAGGTGACGAATAAGTGAATGAGACTTATATTGTGTTACTACGCCAATTCGTCTTATCCCTGAGTTAACACAATTTGATAGAGGAAAGTCGATGATTCTAAATTTACCGCCGAAATAAAGCGCAGGCTTGGCTCGCCAGTTAGTGAGCTCGTGTAATCTTGAACCTTTGCCCCCAGCGAGAATAAGCGCATATGTATCGCGAGTAAGGTTACTGATGTAACGAGAGCTTTGATCTGCCATTTCCTATAAACTCCTGTAAAAATGCGACAACTGTGTATCGATAGAAATATAAAAAGAAAACGAAGTGTTGCGATTGAGTGCGCTATGCATGATAGGCCCGTATGAACAGACTTTCCTGATAACCTAAACCCATATTACACAAGATATTTTATAATAACAGCCGGATTTTCTTGCTTTGTGATGAAATAGTTAAATTTTTTAAATTTATGTGACTGGTACGAATTTTCTCAACAAGACACCCATCATAAGTTCAACTTTAATCATCAAAACGATTATAAAAATCCTAAAAAAGACACCCACGCTCTATTACATGAAATAAGTAAAATATAAATTGAGAAATAAATTAAGGAAGACACCCATCCAACGGTGCAAACGCATAATGATATTTGCTTCGAGCAATGCCTTGGTGCCTTGTTGTTGTGAGATAAGAATAGTCAATATGATCTAAATTTCAAAATACGTAGAAGACACCCGCTCAATTATGGTGTTAACGGTAGTTCGGGGTTATCTAATTTTTAAAGAGACATCCACTATAAAATATAAATAGTTTGACTCAGCATTAATGTAGGCAATTGCGATGAAAATGTTGCGATGGGTGTCTATTTAACGCAAAGATCAAAAAAGAGGTCAATGCAGCGATAGGTGACAAATGTTAATTAGATGTTATATTTAGTTCGTTAATTTGTCTTGGAGTGTCAGATGGGAGCGTTAAAAAAACTATTAGTTGTCGTGGGAGCTGTAATTTTATTGTCTATTGTTACAAGCTTTTTTATTCCTAATGATTACAGTGTAGAAAGGAAAGTCAATATTGATGCTCAGCCATCTGAAATATATCCGTATGTGGTGGATTTAAGAGAGTGGCAAAAATGGGGCGTGTGGTTCAAACGTGACCCAAGTATGAAACTTGACTATTCTGGTCCCGACAGAGCAATTGGCATGCGCTCGGAATGGAAAAGCGAGACAGAAGGCAATGGTGAAATGGAAATTACGCAACTAGAACACAATAAACGTGTTCTCTATCGCTTATACTTCCCTGAGTTTGACATGGGCTCATCAGGTGTGGTTGAAATTGAGTCTACAGATAATGGTTCTACAGTAATTTGGAGAGATGAAGGCTCTGTTGATAATAACCCAATAAACAAACTTTTTGTCTTAATGATGGACAGCATGATTGGGCCCGACTTCGAAATGGGACTTGAAAACCTTAAGGTGCTCGTTGAGAACAATGGTTAATGAATATAAGGTTCTGATCTAGATATATTAACGTACCGTAATTAAGACACTAAATTACGGTACACGCCTATCGTTTATGAAGAGCCTGTAACAGATTCTGTGTAACTGC
>NZ_CACSIH010000153.1:0-302 GCF_902705805.1 Alteromonas alvinellae
ACCGGTACGGCCACTTCGCACAAAGAACTGGGGTTTGCCTTCGTTACCTTCATCTTGACGAATGCCGAATAAGCCGATATCCATCATGCCGTCGCTATCCATATCAGGCAACGCAATCGGCGTCATCGATGAAGGTAAATAAGCATCCGCCACCCAAGTAATACGTGAAAGTTCAGCATTATCCACAAGGTTCATAACAGACAGGCTAGGCACATCATCCACCACACTAAACACGCCCAGTTCAGCTACACCATCGCCATTCACATCTTGCCACAGTAACGGTATGCCTGAGCCTAGCTCAG
>NZ_CACSIH010000154.1:0-272 GCF_902705805.1 Alteromonas alvinellae
ATTCGCAAAAAGACTGAATGCGGCACCGGTATTCCATACGTGTACCCAGTTAAAGAATGAGGTCACTGAAATAGACTCGCCATATGCCATTGATTGTTGCACCAGCCATTTTACGGCCTGATCAGACGCTGCCAGCAGGCCGGAGATGGACAACAGAGCGTACGGTGACAGATGTTTGCCAAAAATGGACATTGCTTAATCCTTGAGCGCCAGAATGCGTCTAGCACCGTTAAGTACAATTACCCCCGCGATGGTGCCGATAATCAGATCCG
>NZ_CACSIH010000155.1:0-22264 GCF_902705805.1 Alteromonas alvinellae
TTTTATTTATACTATTCAGTAACTTAAGCTGTATTTTTTGCTGTTTTTGAACCCCGAAACTTGAGTTATTAATCATTCGTTTTTCCTTTGCGTAATTAGTGATAGTACTTGGCACCGCGAACATTATCGTGACTGAGGGGAAGGGAAATCTGCTTGTCTGCATCGCCATCTTCCATGGGCAGGTTGTCTAAACCTTTGCTGAGAATTGAGGCAATGTTTTTGTACGTAATAGCGTTAATATAATGTGCGCGACGACAGGCGGCTTCGAGCCTTTCCTGGCCATACTTCTTTGTCAGGTTAAGTAAACCCAGGCAAGCGCGATAACCGTGTTCGGGGTGACGGCGACCAGCAAGTTGATGCTCAACCACCAATGTCGTGTATTCGCCAATTCGGGTTGCCCATAACACAAACCGCTGAGGCGACCACTCTTGATGCTTCAAATGCGCCTTCGCCATATGCGTGGTGTCAGTCGTGTGGCCGTGTTTAAAGGCTCGCGGGTGGTGGGCCACCTGCTTTCCCTGATGATTAATGGTCAAGGTGGTTCGGCTTGCATGAATCATCACGTTTTGTTTTACCAGTTGATATGGTACGGAGTAGAAGTGACCGTCGTATTCCACATGGTAATCAAGATGAACTCTGGCCTTTTTAACCTCAAGGTACTCATAGGGGGATGGTGGTAACGGTCTTAACGCAGGCTTATCAATACTTTCAAATTGAGATTGGCGAGATCCCGGACGTTTTTTAAACGGGCGGTTGTTGAGGTCTGCCAGCAAAAAACGAATGGCTTGATTAAGTGACGCGAGAGTAAAAAATGGCTGCTTTCTCAGGCGCATCATGATCCACCGCTCAACCACTTGAACCGCGACCTCTGCTTTAGATTTGTCCTTTGGTTTGTAGGGGCGAGCTGGGATGACGGCAACATTGTAGTGCTCTGCAAGTTGCTGATAGGTAGGGTTTAGGTCAGGATCATAGCGGCAGGCTTTGCTAACGGCACTTTTCAGGTTATCTGGCACAACCACCTCCGGAACACCACCAAAAAAGTTAAATGCTCGAACATGGGAACCAATCCAGTCAGGCAAGCTTTGTGACCATGTCGCCTCAACGAATGTATAAGAGCTGGCGCCCAGGACGGAGACAAAAATCTGGGCAGTACGTACCTCGCCCGTTTGAGGGTTAATGACATCCATGGTCGGCCCGCAATAATCGACAAACATCTTCTCGCCAGCTAGGTGTGTTTGTCTCATCGATAGCTGGCGTGAGCCCTGCCAACGTTTGAACAGAACGGTGAAGCGAGAATAGCTATAGTGATTACTGGGGTGGTCTTGTGTGTACTCTTCCCACAGCAATTGTCGTGTCATTCCCTTGGTCCCCAACTCATCGTGAATTGCATTGAAATCGGGTTCCGCAAACACGGTGACCGTGTCCTTTCTTGGTTTTCGTGACGGCTGCAGGATGGCTAAAACTTGTTGCTCTGTCATGCTCTCTGGCAAAGGCCAACCAATGCCAGCCGCATCGGCTCGATTGAGGTACTTTGAGATAGCCCCCGTTGATATATTCAGGCTACGGGATATTTGCCTGGATGAGAGGTCGGCGCCGTATTTGAGGCGCAGAATTTCTTTGATTTTCTGCATAGAGATCTTCTTCGTTTTCATAACGGCTCCTGAGGGTTAAACAAAGGAGCGCAGGTTAATGGTTAAAAACTGACCTGCAAGAAGGGGTGGGGATTTTTGCTTACCGTGAACACTAAATTTTGTCATGCGGAAAAAGTGTTCACGCTTAGGCAAAAATCAGTGTTCACAGTTAAGAAAATTAGGTGTTCACGCTAGAGAAAAACTGGTGTTCACGGTTGGGAAAAATACGCAACGAGAACGGCAATACCGTAGGCGTAAGGTTTTAGCTCTACAAGATGAGGCCCAACTGGCCTCATATCTTCTTCTGCAAGTGACTTAACGCCAACCCTGCCATCAATGCCAAGCCGATGATCATCGACGGTAGTACCACCGGTGGAATAGCCAGCGGGGCGAACAATCCCATAAACAGCAAGATGACGCCTGAACCCAGGATAATCATGCTGTAGCGGTGAATGATAGGGCTCGAAAAATCAAAGGTTGTCTTCTTAATCTTCCAGGTCATTAAGCCATCCCACAACGCCGGTAACATGAGAATAAGCGCAAAGGGCAACCAGACCATCAGTAAAGCAAATCGAGTGAACACTTGGTACAACACATCAAAAAATGCCTGAATACGGTCTTCTACCCAGACAAACCAAAAGCCTCCCATGTTCTCCATCCCTTTAGAGCGCAGTCGCTGCTCTTCAGTGGGGATTAGAAAATCTCGCACAGATTGCTCCATCTGCGTATCCACAACCCATGATTGATACCAGCGATGGCTAGTTTGACCAATCCAATAGCTTGTTTGTGCGCCCAATTGGTTTTGGATCATCTGCTTCTCTTTACTGATGACCCGGCCAGTCCAATCACCGGGCACTAACACGCCAATGGCAATAATCTCCAGCATCAGTGCCAGACACAGCAGCCAAACCGACTTATGCTTGCTCATGCCAAACATCCTCTTCAACTCGCGCCAGCATGGCTGCAACGGTTGGAGTCATAATCCGGGCTTTAATCACTTGTTGAAGCCGCTTTGTCGATGTATGGCCACTGACATAACGCATATCAATACGTCCTTCAGCCAGATACGCCATCCGATTTGGACGATTACGAATCCAGGAGTAGAAATACACACCATCTACGGCGGCCCACTCGAAATGGTCAGGATCACGCAGGCGAATCCCCGTTAAAGCACTGGCGGCAGTCCAGGTCAGTGCCTCAATGAAATGCCAAAGGCGTACACTATCATCATCACAACTGACTTCTTCATAACTGCCCAAACCATTACACAGACACAAATCAAAGATGGAATGGCCATCTAACGTGAACGCATCCGTTAAGTAGTCCGCCAAGCAATACACCGAGGCCAAAGCATGAGGCCAGTCGGTTTCAAGCAGTCCTAAGGTTTCCTTGAACTGGGGGTTATGTTGCTGCCACTGAGCGAGCATTTCTTTACTGGTAAGTGTTGTCATTTTCAGACAGACAGAATGATGCATACAGACTCCTTATGCTGCCTGTGTAGAGCTGGTTAAAATAGGAATGCGGCCTTTGATCACGCGGCCACCTGAAAGCTTGGCGATGTACTCCAGGTTGGGAAGCTGGCCTAATAACTGCGGTGGAAACATATCGCCTTCTTCTTCCATCAAGCGCTCGCCATGATTGCCGGTAAACAACGCTGGACTGTCCGAGTTGGACGACATACCTTGAGTTTGCATGATGTACTGCAACCGAGTCTTAGGCAGATTGTCAGTAATGTACTGCTGTGTTTCGGCGTCCATCACCCGAAGAGCTATCAGGTTGTTGATGTTACCTAACACCTGACGGGCCTTAGCTTCACTGCCTGTACGAGCTGCAAAGTCAGCAAAGGTCTGAGTAGCAATCACACAACGCATTTTTGCGCCACGGCCTTTGTTGAGCAGTTGAATGAAGGGATCGTTGACGACTTCAGCCGCCTCATCGATGAAGATATTTACGGGACGATTTTCAACACCATAGTTATAGCGGTCACCGGCCACGGCGGTGAGATCGGATAAAAGCAACGAACCAATGGCGCTGCCAACCATGGCGTCGGTCAATGAATCCAACCCGATATAGGCCACTTGGGCATTGTTGATAATACGGCCAGAATCCGTAATTAACCTGCTGTCATCTACATCGTTTGCAATCGGTGATAGCAGCGGGCCAAGTTCACTTGAAGTGAGCATATTGAGCACCGGCATCAATGAAGCCACCATCTTGGAATAGTGGGTTCTGTCATGCTCAAACATACTCAATAACCCTTCCAAATCGGTATTGGCGGCAACGGGCTGAATGCGTTCGTAATAAAAAAGCAGCATCGCCATCGCTTGTTTTGCCAAGGTATTGGCCTTTTCGGTAAAGCGCTTAATCTCCACACTAAAGTTCGGATATACCTGCTCACCCCAAGCCGTGACGGCTTTTACTACCAAGCCTTCTGGGCCGCCTTCCAAGAATCGTCTCAGAGTCTTCAGATCAGGACGCTGAGAAGTAAGCAACAAACCTTGCACGATGTTGTTCAATGCCATTTGGCCAAAAGCTTTAAATGGATCAGCTCCGGTTTCGGATGGGATTAAGGCCGCTATTCGGCTGGCAATTTCAGTGCCTCGGTTAAAGTTTCTCAGAGGATTAAGACGTACTGATCGCTCTGGAAAACCCGGATGAAAATACACAAAGCGCTCTGGACTACCGGCGGCAATACAGGCTCGCTGTGCATTATCCTTAAGTTCCTTGTCTCCCTTAGGGTCAATAATAATCACAGCTTCATTACGCAAAATGGCCTGAGTGATCATCGCATCAAAGCATCGGGTTTTTCCGGCACCGGTCGTTCCGACAATTAAGGTATGCCCCTCGGTGTGACCAACTGGCTGATACACATCTTCTTCTTTGGGCTCGACACCATGAATCCAGGTCGAACCCATTTGTTTGCCGTGACCTTGGTTAAGCAAGGTTTGCTTATCCCGCTTTAGGATTTCATAAGCGCGTTGGGCATGACGTTGATCCCACTCAAAGCCATACCCTAACCACAATTCATCAGGATGTTTTGCCATCACCTTTTGCAAATGCGACAGCTCCATAAATGCCAATGGTTTGCCTTTTAGCCCCATCTGCAACTTATAAAGGCGATAAGCCTCAGGAAGGCGATACAACGCCATGCCCGAGGAAATCCCTGTCATCCACCAAAATGGTTCAGGTGGTAACTCAGTCAGCATTTCTGCGGCTATTGCCCCTGTTGCCCCAACCAGCCAACCTGCTGCGGCCATGGCTTCATAGTTCGTGCGCCAGGGCATCTCGTATGCGTTTTCTTTCATTCATGCTCCGCAAAATAACCGTTTGCAATCCGCTTAATTTCAAATGGATTAACGTTCAGCGTGAGCGGTAAACAGAACCGTTTCCCCCTCATCAAACTGGCATTGGTCACTGGCCGAGATCCCCCGAAGCAGCTGTCCGGCTGGAATGCCATGCTCATTGGCGACTTGGCGTAAGGTTTGAATCGTGACGCGAATACCATCGGCACTATGATCCACGTCTGGGTAATCGCCATCGGTCAGTAAGATGGGCAAATCTTTCACAAAATTAACCATCTGTTGGCGCTGCGCGTGTTTGGGGTCGATACTTGAGTTCGCATTGGGCGCAATCGGCTTTTGCTTACACTCCGCTCTTTTGGAGGGCTCTTTTGCTCGGGCATTGGTTGTCTCAGTTCGACTCGGTCGCGGTGAAGCCTCTTCGTTCTGAATTGCTGCCGCTGATTCTGCGTCTTGTTTGGGAAGGTCAATCAGTGCAGTAAGCCCTTTAGAAATCGATACTTTCAGCAGTAACCCTTGCTCCTGAACGCCACCTTTCGTAGTCACAGTTCTGGCTTTACGCGTCGGGTTTGCCGGATCTATTTCAAGCCAATCCAATCGACTGAGTTCAGCAAGCAGTTTTCGGGGAGCACACCAATGTCTTACGGCATCGGGATAGCGGACCAGTATCTGTTCATCAACCATAACCAACGCACTACTGGCCTCTGGGAGCCATGCCAAAGATTCAGGCAGATTCAATGCTTCTGCATCGTGCTGGTTTACGTTATTTGAGATAGCGCCATCATATGAGTTGTTAGGCTTTTCGCATTCATCACCTGGAGCATTTTCAGTTGCCTGAAGGTGATTAACATCACTGGCAAGACGACGTTCATCATCTTGTTCGGACGATTTTGTCGATGGCGACTCAGCCGAATTATTGAGTTCAATTGATGATGACGCTTCAGACAAGCCTGGCTGCTCACTGGAACGACTCTGAGGCTCTGCTTGTGTTTGCTGTGTTGCTTCCCACTCAGATTTGCTAAACAGCCTCACACCACTTGGTACATTCGAACTGAACAATAAATCGGCCTCAGATATATGCAGCATGGGTAACCAGATTGGCTTGCCGTCTTTGATCAGCACTTCAGGGGCAAGGCTTTCATATCGCTCATTTGAGGCTGATTTTGTGGCTAATCCTCGCTCAATGAGGATGTCCGCAAGGGTATCGGGATCTCTTGGAATGCCAGGTATCTTGTCTTTGGCCAACAGCTCAATGATTTCCTTAGCCGCGCTTTTCCAAACCAGGTAAAGATTGGTTGATTGATTCGATTTTCGTATCCAAACTCTGGCATCTCGCTGATTGACCAACCACTGGGAACTGGCAAGCAATCGCCTCATGGCATCAAGTAGATAGCGTTCGACTGGGACACCAATGGTGTTGTCGTCAACGGAAATTCGTTGAGCTTTCAGGTCTCGCTGGACACTGGTTTGGTCAGCTTCAATAACCAATTTAGACAGGACATGCTCGGGATCGGTATTGCCAATTGCCTCCAGCATGGCTTGCAAAATTTCAGGGCCCGGTTGGGTTAACCAGGCGAGCAACTCGGGTGTCATCACCCGGTTTAAAACCAAAATTGAAAATTGCTCGTGCCGCTTGCACCGTCCGTCGCGCCAGCGAATAAAATAGCGTTCAATGCTGTTATTTGTGGTCCACTGGGATAAGGTTTCTAAAAAAGGGTTCCACTGATAGCGTCCATCTTCGTCTGTAATAGACAAGTCTGAAACAGGCTTACCAATATCATGGAACAAACCGCCTAATGCCGCCGCAACACGCCACCTTGGTTCCAGCTCTTTTTTCTCAACCGGTGTGCCACTGGCAACAAAGATGATCCCTTCAGCAGCTTGTGCAGCCCAGAAAGCAACTTCCAACGAATGACGTAATAAACCACCAGCGCCACTGTGATGATGATGCTCAGAAGCTGGCAACAAATGAACATAAGCAGCCAGATGATCAATGCAGGGCTGAATTAGCCTTTGAAAATCACGCAGGTTAAAGCCAAGTACCTGGCGCAGTTTGGTAATTAGCTCGTCTTGTGTAGACTGCAAATCCTCGGGGGACGCAGCTGGCAACCCTTTCAGGAATGGCGGGGAGCGTGGAATTTCTGTATCCAGTTGCGATGACAGTTCTGGTAGTGCTTTGGTTTGAAAAAATAGGTTTTTGAACATAGTGAACCTCCGACACGATAGTGTGAAGGTTCTGTAGCAACTGAAGATGTTAGATAGCCGAAAGAAATATGCATTTATCTGTAGTTGTCTTCGTTCTAGTGAGAAAACCGACAGTTACATTACAGTGTGGGGTAAGACAGCTTTTCATTGTAAGACTGGGCATCATCCTCCCAAACTAGCCGAACAACATGCTTTCGTTTCGTTTGCATATGAACAGCGGCTATTAGCTCAACGGCTTGATACTTTTCGAGGCTTTCCATTGGAAATTTGTCAGTCACTTCTGATTCAATAACTAAATCGTTACCTTCGGGGAACTCAATTCTGACGTTTCTTGCAGTAGCAGCACCTTTATTCCAAACCTTAAGCCGATACTTACTGCTGCCAAGTTTTATAATTGATGCACCAAGGTCAGCTTGCTTTCCTTTCAGAGCATCTTCATTTTCTTTTTCCAAGAGAATGGTGTTTAGCTTTTCCTGGCTTTCGACAAGTGACTTCTGCCTCTTATTAAAGCTGACCGTTTGCCATGTTGCGTAGCCAGATAAAAGGAAAGCTAATCCAGCTATCACATCACCTGCATCAATAGTTACTGGCATTACTTAATCCTTATATTCTTGCTACCAGAAAAAGCCTTTTTTAAAGATTTACGTAGTTCGTCTTGAACGTCTTTTAAAACTTCTTCCTTGATTTCAGAAAGGTGCTCGTCAATATTTTCGCTATTCTCTTGAATAAGCTCATCTTTATTAAACTCTCGGTCACAAGATGCACAAGTCATTACTTGTATTGTTTCATCGCAACCGTCTTCGTATGAAAAGTCTGAACAGCCACAAGTCGGGCAAAGCAAGCTTATACTTCTATTGTATTTTTCAGGATTCATTCTAACTTTCCGTTATGTGAGTGGCCGTATTTAACCGCATATATTCAAGAACTAGACAATGCACGTTGGAGTTCCTTTGGTGCTTATTAACAGTTAAAGACCTAAAAACCAGCCAGGATCAACTGTTACTTTTTCAACTAACTCTGTTTTAACGCCTAAACTAAGTTCCTTAAGCTTATCGGCTAACTGATCACCATCGACCAAGTCAATCGGAGCAACGCCATCACGGTTGGCTTCTTCAATCGCAGCTTTTGTAAAGTTACCTGTAGTGATAAACATCCCACGATCAGCTCTACCAACGGTTGCGCCCCTAAAATCACGGATCTCGGGAGCCCCAACGGAACCTTTGTACTTTTTACACTGAAAAGCGATATGAAAGCTCATCAAACCGTTGATTCGGGCAATTCCTTTGCCATCGATACCACCATCACCCGTGCGACCAGTCACTTCAACATGGATAAAGCCTGATTCTCTCAATAACCTCTGTGTTAGTCGCTCAAACGCATCCGGGCTCATTTCTTCAATTAGCACATGATGCAGTTTTTCACGCCAAAGCATAGCCTCTTCAGGGGAGTCATCGGACGACAGTTCTGGAGTAGATGTCGTAGCATTAGTCTGTTCAGGCTTGCGGTCCAGTGCTCTAACAAAGTTGACAATTTCTCTGCTATCGATTTCCGGTTCCTGTCTAGCTTTATCTGTAAGTGCCCAAACGCCACGAGATGAGTTTTCAAGGTATCCAGCTTTCTTCAGGTAGGTTCTAGCCCATGCTAATCGATATCCAACTTCAGTTTGGCTACTTTTTTCAGGGTTGTGCAGAACAGCCAAAGTACCCTCATCAAACTTCTCAAGCTCGACAACTTCTTCGTATATCTCGTCGATACTGCCTGAGCCCCCAAGGTTCACTAATGCCTTTATTAGCGGTAGCATAAGTTGATCGAATGTGACCATTATTTTTTCTCCTGGAAACTCTTTTGTAAAAGAGCAAGTAGGCGCTCTCTGATTGAAATAGCTGACTCACCTAAATTAACAGTGCAAAACCATATTGGGTGGCCTTGAATTGTTACCATCTCAGCGACTTCTTTATCTACTGTCGGGTGAAGTAACATGCCAATACTTTCAAGTGATTTGGGGTCTGAAGTGTCTTCCTGGCTTCTAAGGTAAGTATACATTTGGTAGATATAACCACTGCGAAGAGTCTGTTCCCTATGCCAACCTTTAGTGGTCACTGAATTGAATTTTGTGTCGATTACCAAACGCTTGTCTGGTGAACGATTATCGATAATGATGTCTGTTTTCATGCTGGGAAGAATTTCGTCTATCCCTGAGCTTTTATCTGATATCTGCCAATCAAACTGTTTGCCAGCCAATACTCGCCACTCTCTTTTATCTAGTGCTACGGCATAGAAACCCGCTACAGCTTTTTCAAACAATTTTCTAAGCCACTCTTTTCGAGTGTCAGGAGCTGTTAGATGAAATTGACCGTCAAACTCTGTGGGTATAGCGAGTGAAAAAGCCAAATCGGCTGCAGCAACCATCTTCTGATCGCTAATATCATGGCGTCCAAATCTTTCCGACTTTCCGCTGTAATTTATTGGCTTTGCCTTGCTCACGCCTAGACGTTCTAAACTCAGCATTAAGGCTCGGCATTTATGGGCAAGAGTTGGTTTAATATTCAGCTTTGATAATCGTTCTAATGCAGATCTAACATAACGATTACGGGGAGTATCTACCGTTAACTCATCAAAGCGACAGCATACCTTACCTTTTTCAAGTAGCCTTTGCCGCTCGGTGGTTAGGGTATCTATGCGTCCACGAACTCGATTGATTACAGCAACTTTCGATTCATACCCATAGCTTAAATTTCGCATCATGCGTTCTTCAACTTGATGGCAGAGAATCTCGGCAACCAAATCTGCTATGTCTTCTGGGTTGTCTTCTACGTCGACTTTATTGGTGCCAAGGTGGCGATAAAGGTCCGAAGCATAGAGCATCAACAACCACAGGTTACGAACAGGAATCTTTCCTAATCGTCTCGACGAAGTAGTTTGGCTTTTAGCTTCAATAACGGCAGACATTAGATGCCTTCAACCAAAGCGTCTTTGGATTTGATAGCGCGTTCTATATCGTCAAACCAGTATTCTTCAAGAAGCGGTCCAATTTCAGTTTCTACGACACCTTGAAACCATGCTGCAGCATCTTCAATCTTTGTATTTAACGGTGGTGTTACATAACTGTGGCCGATTTTAAACTGAGGGCCCAAGTTGCGTTCTTTTGAAATCTCGTTATTTAGTGAGACTATGCGCTGTTCAATTAACTGCAAAAAATCGTTATCAATACCAGCCTTACTATGAACCCAATTGCGCCATGCCTCACCGAGCGTTGGCTTAAGATCAAAAAATGCGAATCGGCGACGTAGAGCAAGGTCAACAAGTGCTAATGAGCGGTCGGCAATATTCATAGTGCCAATAACATAAAGGTTAGCGGGAATATGAATTCTTTCGCCTTCAGCTCGACGATAACTAAGCTCCAAAGCTTCACTTGGCGTGCGCTTGTCAGCCTCTAACAATGTGAGCATTTCGCCAAAAATCTGAGCAGGGTTTCCTCGGTTAATTTCTTCGATAACGACTACGTGTTTGCTGCTCGCATCTTTTTTGGCTTCATTAATCATTTCCAGAAATGGACCATCAACGAGAGTTAATTTTCCTTCGCCTGATGGCCTCCAACCACGCACAAAATCTTCATATGATAGATTGGGGTGGAACTGAACAGCGCGTAGAGAGTTTTCGTCCTTTTGGCCCATTAACGCATATGCAAGTTTCTTTGCGAGCCATGTCTTACCAGTTCCCGGAGGGCCTTGGAGAATAAGGTTTTTCTTATGTCTAAGCTGAGTAATTATTTTTGCGATGCTTTCTCTTTCAAGAAAACAACCATCGGCAATGATGTCGTCAATAGTATAAGGTTCAATAGGCGCAGTCTGAACAGCAACTTCGTCTTCTTCTGCCGATAGCTCCTCGTCATCAAGGTTAGTAGCATTCGGATGAGCGGATGTGTCGGTATCCTTAAATAGCCAGGCCGAAAGCGACAGTTCTGGAAAAGAGTGTACGGGGTAGGCGTCCTCTTGAAATCGTGTTTCTAGATCATCAATCAGACCGAAGTAATCTCTTGAGCTACAGCGACCTTTTTCGCCATTCTTGCCTATTTCTAAACCCAGCTTTTTAGTGATGTATGCCTGTGATTGGCCATCAAGTGTCAGATACTTCCATGGTCTAATCCAATACAGCCCCATTGAGAGGTTCCAGCCGGTTCCCCAGCATTTAGTCGCAGTTTCATAAGCATCGTAAAGTGCCTCTGCGGTATCAGTTTCTGAGTTATTAGCGTGTTCTATGGCGGCCTCAAAAAGGTTCCATAGTGTATCAATGTCATGTTCACCCCGTCGGTATTTGTATCCAAAAAACCAAGAGCGCTGATTATTAACAACAGGGATACCTTCAAAGGAATTAGGAACAGGCGTTTCAACTTTCAAAAAAGCAGCAAGCTCGCTTGCGATGGCTATTCGGTTAGCATCGGTAATGCCCCGGTTAAACAGGCCGAAGACGGTAAACGGGCAAATATCACTTAGCAAATCTTTTGTGCCTTCCTTAGGCTGATCTTGAAGGACAGAAATGCTTTCAATTTTGTTCGGTAAATCGTGGATGGCTGCCATTAAAGAAGCACGATCATCCTTGTAAGTTAATAGCTTGTCGGCAAACTCTTCGTAAAATTGGGTCCATTTAAAACGCTGTTTATCGACAGGGGTATCACCAAAGCGCTCCTTCCAATAGGGAGCATTGCGAAAACGATCTATATCCTGGGGTTTATTATTGAAAGTGAAGTCAATAAGCCCCTCTGTCATCCAATCATCGGGAGAAACGCGCCAAATAGTGCTGCGATTGGTATAGAAATACCATTCATTAACAGGCTCAAAGCGTGGTTGCCATTCAACATCGACAAACCGGCCATCGCCATGATTACGGGTAATCACACCAATAGCTTTGATCCCCATTACTGAAACAGTCTGGCCTTTAGTATCAAAAGGGAGCTCTCGCTTTCTTGTATATGACGATTTAATGGCAATCTTGTCGCCCGGCTGCATACTGCGGACTACATCGAGATATTTATCTTCATAGCCATTTTGCCAAACGCCATCGTTGAGAAAACGCTCCGTTTGGTCTTCACTACCTTTGCCGTAGGATGCACCCACAAACCAGAATGAATTAGATTTATTTGTTGTCATCTATAAAAGCACCCTTTATTTCGTCCATGAATTCGACAATGTCTCAGCCTGCTTCAAAATAAGCTCTACAGCTTCAGCGGCTTTGTCAGGTGGATATTTGTAACGCTGTAAAGTGCGGCGCACGAGTATTTTTAATTTAGCTCGAACACTGTCACGAACTTGCCAATCAACCGTGGTCGATTTTCTGAGTTTGTCTGTGATTTCGACGGCAATCTTTTTAAGGATCTCATCACCAAGTTCACGTACTGCACTTTCGTTGTTGGCTAGAGCATCATAAAACGCGATTTCATCTGGATTTAACCCCAGTTCAGCCTCGCGCATCATTTCTTCCTGAAACTCTTTGGCCATTTGAATAAGTTCTTCAATGACCTGAGCTGTTTCAATGGCGCGGTTATTGTACTTTCTAAGCGTTTCTTGCAAGCGGTCTGCGTATTTCTTCTCTTGCACAACGTTATTACGTGTTTTCGCTTTAATGTCATCCTTGAGAAGTTTTTCAAGTAACTCAACGGCGAGGTTGCGCTCCGGCATCTGTCGCACGTCTTCTAAAAACTCATCCGATAGCAAACCAATATTGGGCTTGTCCAAGCCACAAAGTGCGAACACGTCAGCAACGCCTTCGGCGATCACTGCGTTATCTAGGATCTGTTTCAGTGCCGAGTTCTTTTCTTCCTGAGTGCGCTTTCTATCCACACTGGTAAATTTGCTGATAGCGGCCTTAATGGCAGAGTAAAAAGCTATTTCGCACCGATACTCTTTGGCCTCATCCAAGGTACTGCATAGTGAGTATGATTTTGTTGCCGCCAACACTAAGTCTAAGAAACGCTTTTTGCCATCCTCTAAGCCAAGTACATAGTTAGCGGCAGGCACCAATAGTTTGTGCGCTTGAGTTTCATACCCCGATATGTCCAAACCATCGGATTTTGGTGTTTTACCAAACATGCCACGGATAGCATCAATTTTTTCTAAAAGAATGGAAAACGCTTCTTCTGCATTGAGTGTTGGCTCGCCTTTACCTTTAGAGTCTGTATAGGTTTTCAATGCTTGCTTAAGCTCGTTAGCAATACCAATGTAGTCAACAACTAAACCGCCTGGCTTGTTTTTAAATACGCGGTTAACCCGCGCAATGGCCTGCATCAGGTTATGGCCTTTCATCGGTTTATCCACGTACATAGTGTTACAACAAGGCGCATCAAACCCCGTTAACCACATGTCCCTGACAATGACCAACTTCAGAGGATCATTCATATCTTTAAAGCGCTTTTCTAAGCGTTTTTTGGTTTTTTTGTTATAGATATGGGGTTGCAAAAGTGGCTTGTCCGAAGCTGACCCTGTCATCACAATCTTAATCGCCCCTTTTTCAGGATCATCCGAATGCCATTCTGGGCGCAGTGCAATAATCTCATTGTAGAGATGCGCACAGATATCACGGCTCATAGCCACTATCATGGCTTTACCATCCATAGTGGCATTGCGTGTCTCAAAGTGCTCGATCAAGTCAGCTGCAACTTGGCTTAATCTAGGCGTCGCACCAACAAGCTTTTCAAGACGGCTCCATTCCCCCTTAGTTTTTTCACGGTTGCTTACGTCCTCTTCGTCCTCTACCACTTCATCAACTTGATCGGACAACTCAGCGATTTCAGCATGGTTCAAATCAAGCTTTGCCAAGCGTGACTCATAATAAATAGGAACGGTTGCGCCATCATCTACTGCATCTTGAATGTCGTAGATGGACACATAGCCACCAAATACAGCGCGAGTGTCTTTGTCTTCTTGTGAAATGGGTGTACCAGTAAAACCAATAAAGGAAGCAGACGGTAGCGCATCGCGCATATGCTTGGCGTAACCAAACTTATATTGACCATCTGCACTTAAGGTGGCTTTCAGGCCATATTGGCTGCGGTGTGCTTCGTCTGAGATAACAACTATATTGTGACGCTCATTGAGTATTGGATGATGCTTCTCGTCGTCAAGCAGGGCAAACTTTTGCACTGTGGTAAAAATGATGCCGCCAGACTCTCTTTCAGCTAACAACTGTCTTAGCGCATCCCTGTCAGATGCTTGAACAGGCGTTTGCTTCAAGAGCTCAACTGCGTTGCAGAACGTGGCATAGAGCTGACCATCTAGATCATTGCGGTCGGTAACAACAATCAGCGTTGGGTTATTCATAGCCTTTTGTTGAAGCAACATACCGGCATAACAACACATTGAAATACTTTTGCCGCTGCCTTGAGTGTGCCAAACCACACCTGCTTTTTTACTACCAGGTACTACCTCATCGGCATAGGTTGCCCGCTTCTCTGTTACGCCATCAATTTGCTGAGCCGCAATGACTGTCGTCTTTACCGCTTCTCGCACAGCATGAAACTGGTGATAACCAGCAATCTTTTTAATGATCGTCTCACCGTCTGTTTCAAACAATACAAAAAATCGTATGTAATCCAGCAGCAACTCACGATCAAAAAAACCGCGAACCATGGTTTCTAGCTGCCACTCCAGTAAAGGTTTATCGTTTTCATTATTAATAGTGCGCCAAGGCATAAAACGCTCTTGGTTAGCAGTTAGAGAGCCGACCCGAGCGGTGTAACCATCACTGACTACTAGCGCCTCATTGAAGATAAAAAGGTCTGAGACTTCATCTTTATAGGTTTGCAGTTGATTAAAGGCATCCCAAATATCGGCATTTTCATCGCTTGGGCTTTTCAACTCAAGAACAGCAATCGGTAAGCCGTTGATAAAACAAATGACATCAGGCCGACGTGGCTGTTTGGTGCCAGTAATCGTGAACTGATTGACGACAGTAAATAGATTATTGTTCAAGTTATCGAAGTCGATAATAAAAACATGATCCTGTATCGATTCACCATCGGCTCCCTTATATACAACAGGAACTCCTTGCAACAAGAAACGATGAAAAGAACGGTTACTTGTAACTAAATCAAAAAAATCAGGTTTTAATATAATGGCTTTAAACTGTTCATAGCAGATATCTATTTGAACAACAGGAATATGGTTATTGATTTTTTCAAATGCTAATTTTAAGTAAGTTTCTAAGATAACGTCAGAGTAATTCTTTCTCAGAGGATTGTTGCCATCTGGACCAATATCAGGCCCATGAAGAATATCCCAATGATTTTCCCTAAACCAACCTAAACAAAGGCTCTCTAGATTTTCTTCATTCATAACTTTAATCCCTCTCTATATACAGCTCTTCAGAGATTCTGATCCAAACAGCTCCATTCGGGGATCTAATCATCTTGTCGTCATCACTAATCCACCCAAAAGTTTCAATGCTATCACCAATTAACTTAGCTACTTTTATATCCATTTCCTTTACTTCAGCAAGCGAATAACATCTTCGCTGCCCAAGCTTGGTATTACAAGTTGCATGCCCCCAAGAAACGTAGAAGTGATTATGATGCAACCGTTCATATTCAAGTGGAATCATATGAAATAGATTTACTGTAGTAGAACGATTGGTTCCATCTACTATTAGGCCAGAGTTTAAAAGAGATTCTTCATTCTCAAGGTTTATATGACTATGAAGCTCATCATATGAAATTCTTTTGAGGCATAGTGGGCAAGTTGTAATATTTCCTTTCATCATCCCAAGATAGTTATAGTGAACCCCATCACTAAGTGAGCACTCATCTAGAATTAATTTCAGATGTAATGCTTGTGATGCTGTATATGGGCTAGACGATGTATGTATAATTTGCCATGCTAAAGATGCTTGTGATAGAAAATTAGTTTCCTTGTTAGCATATTCAGGAGCAAAAATCCCCTGCGGTGGCCCTTCGATAACTTCATTTTTTATAATTTTCTTGCCTCCACCAACTTTTGGAAGGCGAAGAATATAATGCCCTTTGTCTAATACTTCTGAACTTCTTTTTTCAACGATATTTCCATTCTTATCCTCCAAGTGACGAACGGACCATTCGTCAAGCGGTGGAAACTCATCAAAAGATTGATGAGAGCGATACAATACAAAAGCATTTTCACCGATTACGAGTGGCTCACCATCTGGCAAATTTATTTCACTCAAAATACCTGAAGAAATAAAAGCTTGATCAGGGTACAGCCTTACGATGTACCCATCTTCATAGTTTGAAGTATCAATAACATTAATCTTTTCAAAAGGAATGATAACTTTATTGTTTCTATAAACATGATTTTGATAAGCCCCCTTCTTTCCTCCTCGCGGTGTTGCGTAGCCTGCTTTTGAAAGTTTTTTCTTATCTTTTTCTTCCAGAAATGACCAGCAGTTAGTCGGCCAAGGATCGCACTTCCCAGTATGACCAATCAACTTTCGGCAACTACCTTTTTGACACAAACCAATCATAATGAGAGCCTTTTACTAAGATCATCTATTGAAAGCTCCCCTGAAAATAGTAGGAACATCACTTGATTTATTGTCTTTTCTAACTCGTTACTTTCTGCTTTTATATTGCTAAGTTGCTGCATATCTAATGCGGATTGTTCTAGTGCATGCCCTGATAGTTTACAAAACTGAAGTGCGCTAATTACTTTCAATATTTTGTCTTGTACATCTACTGAAGGCACTGATATGTGAAACTCAAAGAGATCACTTTTATAGAGTTCAGGATATGTTGAACCATTAGCAACTGCGTCAAGATAAGGCTTATTCAAGCGAAACCAATATGCTAAATAAAGCGGCCTCAAAAGTGGCCCACATGTAAAATTCAAAAAACCTTGATTTGTAGCCATAGGAACAGTGTTGACAGCAACTGCACCAACAGGGGCTCTTTTACTGAGCATTACTGTTCCTGCAGGCAATAGTTTTGCTGCCGAACTTTTAAGACCTAAAGTAGTGATATTTCTCTCTGTTTTACTGACGTAAACACCATCCATGTCAGTAATTTCTTTGGGAGTTAGCCATGGAATATCTCCTTCCCAATAATCATCTTCATTTGTTTTGGGTGTGCCACCTGATTCAACCTGAAGAATTAATCCAGTTTTTTTACAAGCCTCTAAAGTTCCATGAAACCAATCTTTATGACTTAATAGAAATGGTTCAGCCATTTGAAACTTTCTCCATTATTTGTTTTGTTTTTTCAGCCGCCAGAACTACTTCATTAAGCCTATTACTTACTTTTTGAATATTCTTAAACATTTCAATCTGTGCTTCCTTCGATACAAGATTTTTCCTGTCAAAACCCACATATCGACCTGGTACAAGGGCATATTTATGCCTTTCTATCTCACTTATATCAACACTTCTACAAAACCCAGGCTGATCTTTGTATCCTTCAGATCTAACCCAGTCTTTATAACAATCCGCTATTTGTTCTATTTCAGACTTTGATAGAGATCTGATTACTTTAGTCTCAAGAGTTCCTAAATTTTTAGCATTGATAAATAGCACATTTTTCGCTCTGTTTTGTCTTTTGTCTTTTGCTTTACTAAAGCACCAAATACATGCACCAATTTGCGTGTTAGTGAATAAATGTGTCGGGAGAGCAATCACACAATCTAATAAATTACTATCAACGATGGACTTCCTTATTTCATATTCGTCTTTAGCATTTACGGTCAAAGACCCATTTGAAAGTAAGATTGCTGCCTTACCATTAGAATTTAGGTGATGGATAATATGTTGAAGCCATCCATAATTAGCATTCCCTTTTGGAGGTGTTCCATACATCCATCTTATATCTCCTTGTAACTTTTCACTCCACCATTCTTTCATGTTAAACGGAGGATTTGCCATTACGAAATCAGCTTTAAGATCTGGATGCTGATCATCTAGAAAAGTATCAGCGTTTTTATTCCCAAAATTAAAATCAATGCCTCTTATAGCCATATTCATAGCCGCAAGCTTCCATGTGGTAGGATTGCTTTCTTGACCATAAACAGATATGTGTTTTTTTTGTTCTGATGCGTTGTATTTTTTTTCTTTTGCGTGTTCTTCAATAAATTTTTCACTTGAAACGAAAAATCCACCCGACCCCATTGCAGGATCATAAACCCGCCCCTGATATGGCTCTAGCAATTCAACAATTAGAGTAACAATACTTTTAGGTGTGTAATACTGCCCACCTTGTTTTCCCTCAGCCAACGCGAATTGCCCCAAAAAATATTCATATACATGACCAAGAATATCTTTGCTTTTTAAGCTTAACTTCTTTCCATTAAACTCAGGATTACTAAAACTCGTATCAGAGAATCTATTTATTAACTCTGTTAGATTCGTATTTTCAACTTCGTAACGACTTATTCGAGGTAAAACTCCCTTTAACTTTGGATTTGCTGGCTTATCATTTATCCGATGCGACTCTATTTCATCCAGTGCATTGTCAATCAACCATGAAATTGATCTCAATTTAATTTCATTTCCATGACTATCTTTGTCAATTACACTACCGATCGGAAGAGAAGCAGTACTTTTTATAAATTTCCATCTTGCCCTTTTTGGTATCCAGAAAACGTTTTTCTCTTGATAGTATTCGTGCAGTTCTAACTCTGCATTGACCGCATCGTTGTATTCTTCGTCAGAGTCATAATCTTCACGAGGCATGTAATAAATATTGTCATCGCTATCGTCCTGAGTAAACAACTGACGTAACTCTTGTTGGCGCTCTTCAAAAGCGTCTGACACATACTTTAGAAAGATGATCCCTAGCACGACATGCTTATAGTTAGCGGCATCGAGGTTGTTACGTAACCGATCGGCTGCCGACCACAACTTTACATCGAGTTCTTTTAAAAACTGCTGTTCTGAATTATTCATGTTCTTCCCTATGCTGTGACGCTATCGAAACCAGGCGCAATCGCAAGGTTACCGACACCGTATAAAGTTTGATAATTTTTTAACCATAAATGAAATTCGGGTGTTTTTAGCTGAGCTGCTTTGGAGCAATCGACATTCCATTGTCTGAGTAAATAACCTGCCGTTGCCGCTCTAATCTCAATCTTTAAAACACCACCTTTCATGCCATAGTCAAGCTCAATCGCTTCGCTGTGCTCTATGCGTGGGTGCGGTACTAACTCAAGCTCTACAAAGCGATTCCATTGCCGGTCTTGGGTTTCAAGTTCAGCCTCTGACAGAATGGAATCCTCAAGCACGACCGCTGCTTTAATTCGGGTAAGCACAAAGTCACGGAACCCATTTGGCGCTCCGCTTTGGCCATGCTTGCGGTCAAAACCACGAACGTGCCAACGCAGGCCATTGTCCACCAGCGTATGCGGCACTATTTCACGCGTAGTTTCACCACTCGATAACGACACATAGGTAATGCTCAAGGCTTTGCCTTTGTGGATGGCTTCGGTGACCTTCGCCACTATCGACAAACTCGGCTTGTTAAGGTGATAAGGCGCTTCACAAGCCAATGGTGGTTTTACCTTTCCAGTAAAGCCATCTCCGTAGCCTTGGCTAATGGTTGCCAGTGTTCTGACAACGTCGTAGTCGAACAAGGGTTCAAAAGCTTCACCGCGCTTATGCAATTTGAGCTTTTGGTCATACTCAATGTTGCCTGGCGCAAGCTCTCGGTACATGGTGAAGTCTTTCGTTGCTTGTGCAGCAGCTATGCTGAACCGATCTACTAAGTCTGCCCGTACCGCTTCTCCCTTAAACAATAAGGTGAAATCGATGTGGGCAATGCGATCCCTGGTTGCTTGTGGCAACTGCGCTATCTGCGAAAGCCTATCTGGCTTCACCACTACCGTTTGTTTCAGACCATCATTTGTCATGCGTCTTGTTTATCCAATTCAACCAGATTCTTAAAACTCTGTTTATAAAGTTCGGTCAGACATCACGTAATCACATTGAACGGCATGGCATAAAGCTGCTATTCATCCGCAATGGCTAATCAATCTCTACCGGTTGAAGCTGAACAGATGGCCATAAAACACTGAATAGGCTTCAACCTAATTAATTTTATTAGGTATCATCCTATCACAAATTATTTTGTAGGGAAGACTAAGCGGCAACTTTTTGATCTGGATTACAATTGCCGCTCAGGTATGGGCGTGAAGACCTTGTTTGGTGCCATCGATGATAGTTGCTATCAATCAATGCGCTACCCGAACCAGTGGCACCACGATGTAACTGCAATGAGATACCCCTTTGTCCGACTCTGTAGACATCAGGGCTCGTTGCTCACTCTCCCGAATGCGCCTGGCGACTTCTGCCTGGGCTGGTAGCAATGGCAGCATCCCTTCAGCAATCGCGTCCGGTGCAGACTCTTGGCCACAGGACATCAAATGCTTCCATGGATCTTTTAGAAAGCGCTCGAACGTGATGCCAAATTCAATGATGCGGGCAGAGACGAAGATTTCGCCCCAGTATTCAATGTAGGTGTATTGGTACATGGAAAGATTCCTCTTGTTGGTTATATACCCTTCCTACTTGCAGCCGCAGCGGTGTTACCTGCATTCGCTCACCCCAATCACATAGAAGATCTATGCTCATGGGGACTCACTCACTTGCCGCCTAGCTGCAACACCAAGTAGTTTGGGTATAACGTAAGTTCACTTTCCATTTTCCAGAGGTTTTCAAATATGCAAGGCTTACCTTGTGAAGAGTTACAAAGGTTTAAATCGATTGCGGGCATCTTTGTAGTCATAGTGGGCATGTTCTGAGCCACGATGGTACAAATCATCCAGGTAAGTTTGTTCCTGCGGTAACTCGTCTTCGCTGATTTCGCGCCACCAATGCTTGTTGGCACCTTTAACACCGTCATGCCAGCGGTAACCACGCTCTTTTAAATAGTCCTTTACGTCAAACGGCGCACCAAACGCACGAACTAACACAGTTCGCCTGTCCGCTTCAGACAACAAGTTTGCAACGGACTCGGGCAACAAATGGAACAACCAGGCCATCGCCAAACAATCGGTTGCAGCTCGGTGTCCTTCATAAAACCAACCTAAGCGAAGCAGCAGGTACTCAAGCTTTCGACTTTCAAAACCCAGTGCCTTCCAATCTATGCCACTGGCTGAACAGGCCCAAGATAGATGGCCTAATGCAGCAAACCGCTTTTCAAAGAAAGGACGATCAAACTGCGCATTGTGCGCAACCACCAGCGGATCATCGGATAACCAACTCGCTACCAGTGAATCATCAATGTGCTGGCCTTGCACCATATCATCGGTGATACCGGTTAACTCGGTAATCAGCTCGGGGATTGGCTTGCCGGGATCTTCATACAAGCTGATCACATCAACAATCGACACAATCCGCTTAGCCGAGGGACTGTAAAGCACCCTAACCATACCAAGCTCAATAATGGACTCGTCATCGGCAGACAGTCCAGTTGTCTCTGTATCGAGCAGC
Organism: Alteromonas alvinellae; assembly: GCF_902705805.1. Taxonomy (NCBI): domain Bacteria; kingdom Pseudomonadati; phylum Pseudomonadota; class Gammaproteobacteria; order Alteromonadales; family Alteromonadaceae; genus Alteromonas; species Alteromonas alvinellae. The sequence continues at coordinate 21,572 of NZ_CACSIH010000155.1, forward strand.
ACCATTGGCTGTTCATCGCCTACCATAGGAGAAAGTTCAAGTGGCCAGGACTGCGGCTCACGCGTTAATGGAATACGCTCCAGCAATCTAAAATCTTCTGGTCTTTCTGGGATATCCGCGAGGCGCTCTAGCGGAAATGGCGTAGGGGCTCTTGTCATTGATGGTTCCTCTTCAATTCTATTGTTCGCTTTGGGTTATTTCATTGTGCCCTGTTCGTTTATAAACGCATTTGTACAAAATGCACCTTGGATACCTCAGCATTTTTTAATCTTTCTACTGGGTGAACCCATGTATGAAGGCTTTGGTTAATCCTTTCAGAAAGTCTTAGCTAAACCGTTTAGGTAACCCTTACCGATACCCTTTACGTATGGCTTAGCCAACCCCTTTTCAAACGGTTGAAAAAGGCTTTAACTGAGTTCGACTGAGCATTTTAATGATGCTCCTGACTTCGCTTTAAGCCAGTAAATTCAATACGAAGCAGAATTTTACTAACTGTTTTTAAACCCTTTGCAAAGGGTTCAACAAGCCTTATCTGACGGTTACTCGACCCATGCGTTAACCAGTAGCAGTAACAGGATCAGTAACAGAAACAAGAGCAGTAGGCAGAAGCAGTATTGTCCAAGCCTTGCAGGCTTTGACGAGGGCGAGCGATCCCCCACATCAAGGGGTTCTAGGGATTTTCCCCTCTAAAAA
>NZ_CACSIH010000156.1:0-9556 GCF_902705805.1 Alteromonas alvinellae
GGCTAGAAGCCAAATCTATTGGTGATGAGTACTGATTTTAAGCTAAACTGAACTCCGAAACTTGAGTTATTACTCTCGGTGATGTAAAAGCCATTTTTTTCTATGCAAGCTTGTTTCCTGCATTTGTCGATCTGACGACTATCGCCACGTCAGACATTGCAACGATTATTGTGTTGACTGTCGTTGCAGTCGGTGGTGTTAAACTGGGTTATGCGTATTTCGCCAGCAGGATTCTGTCCTGGACTAAGGGCAGAGCACCAGGCGTTGTTAAAAAGACCGCTGGCGGTTTTATGGTTGGTGCAGGCACATACCTTATGGTAAAAGCCTAATGAATTGAAAATCCCACGTTGGAGGTTGTAGATGGAAGATGATTTTGAAGTTGAAATGAGTGCTTTAAGCCAGGAGCTGACGGCTGAGGGTAAAACTGTTCAGGTCGATATTTACCGTGGCGACACGGGAGGCTGGATTCTTGAAGTGATTGATGAATCGGGTGTTTCGACAGTCTGGGAAGATGAGTTCGATACAGAGGAAGCCGCACTGGATGAAGTTAAGGCGACCATCAGAGATGAAGGAATTGATTCTTTAATTGGTATGGATGTGTAAATGACGCTGGGTTAATCATACCGGGTTCCGTGGTGCGGATGGGGCTGGCATAGGAAACAGCCTGTTAACAGAGAACTCCTCCAGACAAAAGCTGAAGACCTGTTGGGAGCCCATTGCTTTAAAGGTTACCTGTTCCTGGGTTAGTTCACAAAACCAGTTTTCTCTGGATTGCGGCGCCTGGTCAGTGAAGGCGATGGGGGTAAAGAGGGCTGCGCACAGCTCATCACGAGCTGAACGGGCCGATAGATATTCAAAGGCTTCTACTCCAGCTTCTCTCATGTTGGTGCCTAATGCTTGAGTCAGGGAGTACTCAGTGCGGTGGCGCAATGCTGCCGTGAATGCACTAAAGGGTGGCTGTTGAAGCTGGATACCTTTATCGGTCTTATAACCCACTGTGAACAGCGTATGCTCGGTGTTCAATTTTGCCGCAGGTGCCGTTCCTTCCATTGAGCGGAGAAACACAAAGCGGTAGAAGGCGGATTCTGCCAGGGTTACTTCAAGTGATTTTCCGCCGTAGAACAGGCTAGGTTCATGGATACGGCCAAATCGAGATCCCCAGTGTAAGGGAGGATAACGAAAAGGTGTTTTGAGCAGTTAGTGCAGGGTGTTTGGGTAGGTATCAGGATAGTCGGGTTTTGAGGTTTCAAGTAACTCTTCAAGCACCGCCTGTTCTTCGAGTGTGTCCACATAGCCTAGTGTGGCGACTTGTTCCTGATTTTCCACCAGGCGGTATAACAACCCCTCAATGGGTCTGATGCAGGCTTCGCCGTTACAGTCAGCCCAGATCATGGTTACACCTTGCCTCGTATCGCATCCAGGCAGGTCACCACACGCATAAGTCCCTGAACAGTTTGTACCTGTATAGCAGGAACACCGCCAGTAAGCTTGTTCTGTGAGCGCATGAAATGTTTGATCCAGGCCTGGTCACCCCCGGTGAGTGCAAATAGTGCCCGGGCGGCTCTGATCAACAGCAGGGCCAGTTCACCTTGTTTACTGTCGGGACTCAGGTCCAGGTTTTGCTTTAAGCGTGTTATCGCGGTTCTATGCACACCAATCACCTTGCCCAGCTCATCTTGCTTGAGTGTCAGCTGTTTGGATGCATTAAGTAGTGCTTTTGACAGGACAACAGCTGGGTCTGGTCGTTGCTTTAGTTGTGCAGTCATCTTGCTTTTCACTCCAGGATCTAACTTTTGATCTTTATTTTAGATGCAAATAAAGCAAAATGGTAATCAGTTTTACTAAATGAAACATTTCATCTCTGCCACAGCCTCCAGCACTGCTTCACAACAGCGTCAACATGCCTGTTGATTTCCTCACCAGGTTGTCTGGGTGGGAGTTGATGCAAGGCACGCACTATGTCCAGTCCTGCAAGCATGCTCAAAAACAACTCGGCGGCATGCTCAGTATCAGTACACTCTATACGTCCTGCCTCTTGTTGTATTTTTAACCAGCCGCTCAAGGTGTCTAAGGCGTTTTGAACACTGTTGTTGTACATGCTGTGCAGTAGATCCCGGTCTACTTCGTGCAGGCTGCCCAGCAAACGCAGAAAATTGAGGTGTTCATGGCTGAGTACGAAATGTGCCAGGTTTAGTGCAAAGTCATGCAGTGCTTGCCGAGGTGTTTGGCCCTGCTCAGGTTCGATAACCAGGTGTTGAAGCAAGCTATCGCACTGGCGATGAATGATGGCCTCGATCAGTGTGTTTTTTTCGTTAAAGCGGTTATAGACCGTTACTTTTGAAACGCCCGCTTTACATGCGACCGCTTCTATCGAGAATTTAGCTGGGCCCTGGGTGAACAGAAGTTCTGTGGCGGCATCCAGAATAGCGACTTCTTTGCTGGGATCGACAGGTCGTCCCGATCGTGACTTACAAGGCACTTTTTTATCCATTTTAATTAGTGTACGATTGCGTTCATTAATCATAGTGTATTTTTGAGTCGATTACCATGCATAGACCCTTATTCTTTATGGCTATTGTGCTGTTAATGCTGGGCTGTAGTCCAGATAATGGTGCATCCAATGCACCTCAGTCTGCGGCTCCCTGGGTTCGAACTCTGGTAGTGAGTAATGCCTCTTCTGCTTTTCTGAAGCTATCCGGCACAGTAAAAGGGCGCTATGAAACACCCGTTGCCTTTCAGGTTTCGGGCCGTATTCTGGAGCGCTATGTTGATGCGGGTCAGCGGGTCGAAGCGGGGCAGTTGCTGTTCCAGTTGGACCCGCGTGATTTGTTAGCCTCGGTGCGAGTGGCTGAAGCTGACATGAAAACGACTGAAGCGGCATTGGCAATTGCACGCAGCGAGTTGAATCGTCAACAAACACTGGTAGACGGCCAGTTTGTCAGCCGCCAAACCCTGGAGCGTTATGAGCTGACACTGCGTGAAGCCATCAGTCGTCATCAGGCGGCTAATGCTGTGTTGGAGCAGGCACGTAATGCTGTGGATTATGCTGAACTGCGTGCTGAAAAAGCGGGCATACTGAATGCCGTGACAGCTGAGCCAGGACAGGTGGTCATCATGGGGCAGGCTCTGGCTACTCTGATTGACGATAGCTCACTTGAAGCGGAGGTATATCTGCCTGAAGGTGAGGATGCTCCAGCGTCTGGTAGCCTGTTGATTGATGGTGAATCATTAGCGATTACTTTGCGGGAGATGGCAGCCTCGGCTGATCCTGACAGTCGCAGTTGGCGGGCACGTTATCGTATTGAGTCGCGCTCTGATGCCTTAAGTCTGGGCAGTGTGGTACAGGTCAGGCTTGACCAGCCACTGCAGGAGACAACCTTTAGTGTGCCCCTGGGCGCACTGGATGAACGCAGTCAAGGCGCTCAGGTCTGGCAAGTAGTTGAGGGGCAGGTGCAGCCTGTGCCTGTGGAGGTGCTGGAGCTGAGCCAGGAATATGCCCGTATTCGCGCTTCCCTGACGCAGGGTAGTCGCATTGTTGCGCTGGGCACGCATTTATTAACGCCGGGCATGCAGGTCAGGGAGCAGGCGCGATGAATTTTCCCAATTTGTCAGCCCTGGCAGTGCGTGAACGCTCGGTAACCCTGTTTTTTCTTCTCCTGTCTGTCTTTGCCGGTGTCTATGCGTTTTCATCTTTGGGGCGTGCCGAAGACCCATCCTTCACTGTACGGGTGATGGTGGTGTCGGCTATCTGGCCCGGTGCCACACCGACCGAGTTACAGGATCAGGTTGTTGACCGTCTGGAGAAACGCATTCAGGAAGTGGAGTACCTGTATAAAATTGAAACCACGATACGTCCGGGTCGGGCCGATTTACAGATAGAGTTCGAGGACTTTTCACCCAGTGAAAGGGTGCCTGATCTGTTTTATCAGGTACGTAAGCGCATGCTGGATGAAGCCGGAAGTCTGCCTGCGGGGGTCATAGGTCCGATCGTTAATGATGATTTTTCAGATGTGTATTTCTCGCTGATTTCACTGACGGCACCGGGTATGCCGATGCACAGCCTCACCCGTGAAGCGGAATCTGTCCGTGATCGTTTACAGCGTGTGCCTGGCCTGCAAAAAGCGCTGTTACTGGGCGAGCGCAGTGAGCGGGTGTTTATCGACTTTGATATGAACCGCCTGAATAACCTGGGGTTGTCAGCAGAGCAGATTTTTGCCGCGATTGAAGCCAGTAATCGTATGATGCCAGCTGGCTTTGTTGACCTGGACGGGCCACGCGCCTACCTGCGTGTGGATGCTGATCTGGCGGACCTTGATCAACTGGCTGCTTTGCCGATACGTGTGGGAGACCATCTGTTAAAGCTGTCTGATCTGGCAGATATACGGCGAGGTTACGAAGATCCTCCCTCCTATATGATCAGGGCGGATGGTGAAGCGGCCATATTGTTGGGGGTGGTGATGCAGGCCGGTCAGAACGGCCTGGAGTTTGGTGAGCGTCTGACGGCCTTTATTGATGCTGAACAGGCCGCGTTACCCCTGGGTATGTCTTTGCATATGCTGACCAATCAGACCGAAGCGATCAGTCAGGCCGTTGATCTGTTTCAGATCAAGTTTCTGGTGGCGGTGCTGGTCGTTATGGCTGTCAGCATACTGGCGATTGGCTTTCGTGCGGGTCTGGTGGTAGGTATTGCCATCCCCGTTACCATCGGCCTGACCTTCCTGTTGATGAAAATTACCGGGATCAATCTGGATCGTATCACTCTGGGTGCCTTGATTATCGCCCTGGGGTTACTGGTGGATGATGCCATCATCGCCATTGAAATGATGATCGTTAAAATGGAAGAGGGCTGGGAGCGGGTGCGCGCGGCCAGTCATGCCTGGAGTGTGACGGCCGCCCCTATGCTGTTTGGTACGCTGGTGACGGTAGCGGGTTTTGTCCCGATCGGCTTTGCCCAGTCAAGTGTGGGTGAATATGCCGGCAATATCTTTTGGGTGCTGGCCTTTGCACTGCTGGTTTCCTGGCTGGTGGCTGTGACTTTTACGCCTTATCTGGGAGTGAAGCTGCTGCCATCCTATACTCAGCATCAGGCTGGAGATATCTATCAAACACGTTTTTACCAGTATCTGCGAGGCGTGGTAAACACCTGTGTGCGTTATCGTAAAACGGTCGTGCTGTCGACACTGATGTTGTTGATACTCAGCGGTGTGGGTATGGCAACGCTGGTACAAAAGCAGTTTTTTCCAGGTTCAGACCGTCCAGAGGTATTGATCGATATTTACCTGCCGCAGGGCAGTGCAATCGGCACGACAGAAGCCACGGTAAAACGCCTCGAAGCCATATTGGAAACGCTGCCCGAAGTGAAAAGCCTGTCATCCTATATCGGTGCGGGTGCGCCTCGATTCTTTATTTCGGCTAACCCTGAACAGCCTGATCCGGCCTTTGCCAAGATCATTGCCATAGGCCATGATGCCGGTGCTCGTGATCGTATTATGGCGGAGATGAATCGTCACCTGGAGGCAGGTGAGTTTCCTGAAGCACGGGTACGCGTTACCCGTTTGCTATTTGGACCGCCGGTTATCTGGCCTGTCAGCTTTCGCGTGCTGGGCCCGGATACTGAAGTCTTGCGTTCCATCGCTCACGAGGTGCGTAATCTGATGGCGGCGCATCCCAATACCGTGATGCCGCACCTGGAATGGGATGAGCGTACACCCGCCTACTATCTGGATATGGACCCTGACCGTCTGCGGTTAATGGGACTGACGCCGACCGAGGTTGCGCAGCAACTGGCGTTTCAACTCAATGGTTTTAATGTCACCGATGTGCGTCAGGATGTTCGCAGCGTACAGGTGATCGCGCGCAGTGCACGCGAAGGGGGGCTGTTACCCGAGGCGCTAGAGCTTAAGACAGCGGATGGGCGCAAGGTGGCGCTCAGTCAGTTGGGCGAGTTGAGTATCCGCTATGAAGATCCGGTGATAAAACGCTATAACCGTGAACCCTTTCTGGCTGTACATGCCGATGTACAAGGAGCCCAGCCACCTGACGTGACCCATGCGATCTGGGCTGACATGCAGTCGCTGCTTGCTGAATTACCACCGGGCTATCGTATCGATATAGGTGGATCGGTTGAACAGTCTGGCAAAGCGGATAGCTCCATCCAGAAGCTGCAACCGCTTATGCTGGCGCTTATGCTGATTTTCATCATGCTGCAGATGCGCTCATTTACCGGCACGTTTGTGGTGATTGCGACGGCTCTACTCGGGTTGGTAGGAGCGGTGGCAGCACTGCTGTTGTTTAACCAGCCGTTTGGTTTTACCGCGCTGCTGGGGTTGATCGGTTTAAGTGGTATTTTAATGCGCAACACCATGATACTGGCGCAACAGGTGCAGGATAACTTCGATTCCGGTATGCAGGCGGGGGCCGCTGTGGTTGAGGCGGCGGTGCAGCGTTCCCGTCCGGTGGTACTAACCGCTCTGGCGGCGGTGCTGGCTTTTATTCCGCTGGCTCTGGATCTGTTCTGGGGACCCTTGGCCTATGTGCTGATTGGCGGTGTCGCTGTGGGTACGCTGATTACCTTGCTATTTGTGCCAGCGCTCTATGCATGGTTGTTCAAAGTGAAAGTCAGTGACTATTGAGTCGTTCACTATCTGCAGAGTTGATAGCCTGTAAAGAGTGGATTGCCAGCCTGGCGGGTACAGCAGTTCGGCTGCTGTACTTGCTCACTCCTTCCGAAATACCACCGATAGATTGTTAGCTGGCATGGGAACTACCGCTTGTCGTATCAGCCCTTGCTCTTTTGCCAGATGAGTGACCTCATCCAGATGGCGGATACCCCAGAGCGGGTTACGTTGGCGGAGTGATGCATCAAATGCCAGGTTGCTCTCGGCAGGGCTGACATCGGCCTGCCAGAAAGGGCCATAGAGGAAGAGGACGCCATCGTTACTGAGCAGATTTTGGGCTAATTTCATAAGCCCCTCGGCGGCTTGCCAGGGCGCAATATGGATCATGTTGATCGCCAGCAGGGTGTTGTAGTCACCCTGAGGCATTTCTGTGGGAGCGGTTACATCCAGGAGTCGGGCTGGAAACAGCTTTGGATGGTGGTCACTCTGTCGCCTGGCTTCGATGCTGCTTAAGGCTGTCGGATCTATATCGGTGGGTTGCCAGTGAACGACCTGTGAGAGATTTGAGGACAGATACACCGCGTGCTCGCCCGTTCCTGAAGCTATTTCCAGTACCCTGGCCGGATCGGGAAGGTATGTCTGCAAGACATTGAAGATCGGCTCTCTGTTGCGCCGTGTAGCGGGTGCATGGGCAAGCGAGTTTGATGGTTTCATCGCAGATAGGTCTCCCTGCAAAGCAAAAGGCTCTGTATCAGGGACATTAATCTACCGGAAGAAAAGGCCAGGGTCACGTTTCATTAACCTGTGGTGTTAATTCCCATAGCAAAAATTTACTGTATTTATCCCTTATGGATATATGGGAATAGGTGGCTGGTATACAATGTCTTTTTAAAGGTTTGAATTCGGCTATAAGGCTATTTTACACATGACATCACTTTCAGATGATGCAAACAACACGTTTGAAATCTTTCCCTGGAACCCGCAACTTGAGACGGGTATTGCGATTATTGATGATCAGCATCGTAATTTGGTGATCCTGCTGAACAAGCTGGGTCAGCAGTATGTGCAGGGTGTTTCCAAACAGGCTATTGAGCAAATTCTGAAAGAGTTGTCCGATTACGCTGACTACCATTTCCAAACTGAGGAAGCTATCTCCTGAATCAGTGACGAGTATTGCTTAAGATTACAGATCGGAGCAGTCACTGTTTTATCGCTCTTTAACAATCGATTTTATTCGTACTGATGTGCGCTTGCATTGCAGGCTACTGATTTTTGCCTATTAAAGGATTTTTCTCTGGTTAAAATTCAAACAATTTTGACCGATTTGGCATGCTGAGGCCTGGCTACTAGCCATGCAAGGAATGTTTGGTATATCGAGTATGTCAGGTAATGTGATACACGCGATTGAATGCGCTAAAGCCTGGACAATGAGAGCCAAACTTAAGTGTCAGCTGTCTACCGCTCTTCACGAGTCGGCAGGCCAGATACATCAACTCTTGCATAACGGTTTTCAATCGGCGACGTTTCGCTGAGTGCCGCACAGGTGAGTCAGATTGCATTAAGCCGCGTAAACCGATCCAGCGTAAGATGTTATAAGCCATGACGGCAAAGCCCATGACCAGATCGTTGGTCGCGAACTTCCCAGATGGCAGGCGCTCTAGATCCAAGTCAGTCTTGAACTCGCTATGGAACTGTTCACACAGCGCATGCCCTTTGTAGAGTTTAATCACCGTGGCGTCATCTGCCACATCTGAAGACAATGAGGTCAACCAGCCATCTAAGCTGATTTCAGGCTCCAAGAACAACTGACCTTTGGCATCAGAGTGTCTCACCGTAACTTTGACCACTCGACGCGTATTGGCCGCATCATCCAGCTGTTGAGAGAACACGGCTTCCATTTTACCGGGTCGTGGATGATGCCACTTCGCATGTGCACAGGCTTCATCGTACCATTGCCAGACATCCTGCTTTCGTGGGTTCCATTTAATCAGGAAGTCGACGTTTTGGTTGTTCAGAAAAACACGGTTTTCAAGCGCATCATGTGCACTATCCAGTCGGATCAGTAATGACTGATCGGTCAGCTGACGTGCTCTTGGAATCACGCGTTGAAGTACATTGATAAACTCAGCATTAGCATGCTGGCTGCCAGGGCGTAACTCACAACCTAAGCACCACCCTTGCTGACCCAAATAGGCAGCAATCGGCGCATAGCCATCATGCCCTTTGTAAGTGTAGGAAACACCTTCCTTTTTAGTGTCACTGTTATCCATGGGGAACACGTCCATATCCAAGGGAATATGCCCTGTTGAGAGCTCTGTTAGTGGAATGGATGCATTCTGTAAAAACTCAACACTGGCCGAACTTAACAGTGGTAGTAAATTAACGGCATCTTCATCAAAGCGCTGACGTAATCGCGCGGATGAGGGTGATTGTTTGATACCCATGGCGGCCTTGAAGTAGGGATCATGTCTGGCTTGTTCGACGGCTTCAAAGTCACTTTTGCCCAAGCAAACGAGTCCTACATACGTACGAATAAGATCGATATTAGCGATACCATGGCGTTTAGCGACATCACGAGAAGTCTTATGAAGTGATGTCATTTGGTTGATGCAATGACCAATGAGAGCAAGACCACCATGAGGTGTGATCACTTCGGTTTTAGACTGAACAAGCTTGAACTTACGCATGGTAGTAACATCACTGATTGGGTGAATGGACAGTGATGACTATTTTAACGTTGGAAGCCTTGCTATTGCAGGGTTTTGAACACATTTATTGAATCTGAAGTCACGGATTCAGGTACAAGTTAAGATAAACTAATGCCTGAGTCAGTGTGTTAATGGTAATAAAAAAAATAAATATATGAATTTAATACTCAAGTTTCGGGGTTCAAAAACAGCAGAAATTATAGCTTAAGTTACTGAATAGTATAAATAAAA
>NZ_CACSIH010000157.1:0-3526 GCF_902705805.1 Alteromonas alvinellae
TGCGTAAAGTGCTGATTTAAGATCGCTTACTAAGCAGTGTGGCTATTTGAGCTGAAGCATCTCGACTGCTCTGTGCGAGTTTGCGAACCTCATCGGCAACAACGGCAACCCCCCTGCCGTGCTCTCCTGCACGGGCAGCCTCTATAGCTGCATTAAGCGCCAATAAATTTGTCTGATCTGAGAGTGTGTTGATTGTTTCAAGTATGCTGCTGATATCGGTCACCTGCTTTTCCATAGCCGCAGCATTATCCTTAACATCTGTCATGTCGTCTTCTAACTGCTTCATCGCCGTTCTGATCGACTCGTTAATATCGAAAGCTTCAATTGCCAGTTGATCCAATGATTTACTCGCAGCTAGGGTATCAAAGGCCGATTTAGCAATGTCGGTACTCGTTACCGATATTTCTTCTAACGCTGATGCGATATTAAGGGAGCGTTGTTGCGTTTTTCCCGCATCCTGTACCATTTCCGTACAGGAGGCTTCTAATTCTGATGATAGGCGAGAGCTTGCGTCAATAGACTGCTCTAGCCCTCTGATTAAATCTTTAAGTGCCAATATCGTTTTATTAATCGCAATAGAAACGGTGCCAAGTTCATTCTGTACCTGCATCTTTACATCAACCGTCAAATCTCCTTTCTCAGCAATCTTTGAAAGATTTTGTGTAAGACGAGTGAGTTGCGTGTTGAGTATGTATAACAGCGCGCGATAGATAAGGGTAATAACCACAATGCCGACAAAAATAATGATGAGTGTAAGTATCAGTGCGAACGAGGCTTCACTGTGCATGTCTTTTGCATTTTTGTTTACTTGTACCCATATATTGTCAAGTATCGACTTTACATCATTGATTTGTGATGTCGCTGCCCCAAACCATTCGCTGTTAGTAGGAAGCATAGTAACGTCGACTTTTCCTGAATTGAGGTTTTTAAGTGTTCGGTTTATCAACGTTGCTTTATCTGATGTCATTGCTCTCGTGAACATCGCAACACTGTCTTTAGGTAAACTGTTTTCCAGTTTTCCTGAAATATATTGTATTTCTTGTTGATAACGCTTTAGCTCACTTATGACGGTATCACTGGCCTCTTGTTGCGCTATTACGCCATTCACTTTCCCTCGTTGTTGCCCCAATCGCTCTTTTAACTGCGCTAAAAGAATGGCGCTGGACAACTGTTCTTTCGACGCTAAGTTGTTAACGTACATTGTTAATGCCGTAGCGGCATTCAGCGCTGATGCGTTGAGAGAACTGTAGAACCTAAATGCCCGCGTACCTTGTTGACTATCCACCTCTCGTCTTAGCGCCTGTTTATTACCCAAATAACCAAGTAGTGGGTTAAGAATTTTGGTTACCCTATCGCCGTACGCACCATCATTTTGCATTAATGAGGTTAACTGCGCTTCTGCGCGATCTGCCTGTTTGCGCTGAGCCTCAACGTTCTCTCGGCCTTTAGAGGTTGGGTTACCTAAGTAGCCGGCCGTTAACCCTCGTTCAACTGCATGATGGTGCGCCACAGACTCCACGGTGGCAATTAGCGCTATCATTTCGATATCGGTTGAAGCCGCTCGAGTGTCGTCTAATGACCGTTTGATATCTTTGAAAGCCAAATATGCAACACTAATTAATAGTATGCCCGCACCCAACACAGACAGCTGAAGAATAGAAAATCGTTGTAGCAAGCGCACTAATAAAGACTCCATGTAAAACACTACTGCTCAACAAGACGGATAAGGAAAGAGATACCTCCTATAATTGCCGTAAAAATAGGCAGCTCGTTTCAGTATAGGAAACATTAGAATAAGCGCAAATCGATTATCTAACCGTTGTTTTATGCGGCAAATAAAGACAAATATAATGCAGTCATGGGGGATATGACTTACACGAAAAAATCGTAATGAAAAGACAAAAAGTAACGAACCTAAGCTCTTAGTTTGTTTTCCTTTGCTTAGCGTCGCCGGTTGGCCCCCTTTTTCTATCTAGAGTTAGCAGTTTAGGTCTATCTTAGATTGCTCATCTGCTACAGGAAAACATGCTCCTGATGGCAAAGCATCGGGTATATATCTTTCCAGATGCGGGTCATAAAGCCCTTCTTCCAAAAATGCGACTAAATCATCAATTTCCTCGCCATTGAGATTCAAAGGCACAAAACGATCATCTATAACGCCATCCGCCAGTCTTTTTTGTGGCACACCGGCGTTCTTGTATAACACCACCTGTTTAACACTCGTGAAACTTCCACCGTGACCAAACACATTTGAATCTTTCAAGTTATAGAGCTGTGGTACCTTAAACTTATAGTTGTCTTCTGTTCGGCCAGTAAAACCGCCCCTACCCTTCGCATCATTTTCAGTTACTACGCCAGTTACTGTGGGGTTTGATGTATCGAGGTCGGCAAAGCCAATGGCCATAAACATTTCTTCGTTAGCAGCACCTACTTTCGAACTCAACGCGGGGCCAGTATGACAGCTTGCGCAACCCGCTTTGCCAAAGAAAAGTAAAGCGCCGCGCTTTTCTTGGTCAGTGAGCGCTGCGTCTTCGCCTTGTAACCAACGCTGGAAAGGCGCTCGATTTGCTAGTACCGTTCTCTCATATGCGGCAATTGCCTTACCCATATTTTCAAGAATATCGTCGCCCCCCTCTGGAAATGCAGCTTCATACAACAATTGATATTCCATATTTTGCTGGACGAGAGAGTTGTTGAACGTGTTGAGTCTATGCACTTTTGTGCCAGCAATTGCTTGGGTTTCTAAGCCTCCTAAACCACGTGTATTTTCAGCTTTCGGCGTACCAGGCGTAGCTAATATCTCATCAGGTAATTTAGCATTAACTAGCCCTCCATGCTGATTACCAAACTGACCGTTCCAAAGCATTACTTCTTGATAAGCCGTATTTAGAATACTGGGGGAAGTTAGCGGTTGAACATCGGGAACCAGACTAGGATCGGTGCTTGATTTATCAAAGCCTTCGGCTAAGACACGCATTTTTCCAGCAACACCAAAACCTGTTCCGCCTTCTCCAATTCCCTGCACAACACCAGATTTAAAGCCAGCAGCGGCATGGTGACAGCTTGCGCATGACCAAGTGTTGACCAGTTGATCATGAACCCCTTCCGTTGCAACGGCGGTTTCATGAAAGAGCATCATACCGAGAAAAACCTTCTCTTCAGTAAGAGTGTTATTTGGATCAGCGGGAATACTTGAGAAATCTGTAGACTGAGGCAATAAAAGCCCTACCGCGCCGCCATCTAATTGCTCGTTTAAAGTTGTCATTAATTGCGTAGACAACGAACTTTCTTCGACAGTACGCGCTTTATCTGCCCCACAACCCGATACGGTAATAACACTAGTGAGTATCAATACATTTTGAATATAAGGAATCGACTTCATGACTTCACCTTGACTACATTCAACGAAGTTTAAATTTCAAAGCATCAGGGCCACGAAGCAGCGGTGGTGCTAGTTGAAAGCACACTTATTAAAATTGTTTAATAAATAATATAGCCGACATTCCGCATCAAATTCAGGAATAAA
>NZ_CACSIH010000158.1:0-43939 GCF_902705805.1 Alteromonas alvinellae
TTTTAGAGGGGAAAATCCCTAGAACCCCAACATACTAAGGAAAACAGCGATATAAGTTTAATTGATATTTTGAATGAGTATGCATCATGTGAAACTATTCACTGCCAAAAATCTGTTCGCTTTTTGCACGTTGCGAACAAAATTTGACATGATAGCTTCAAATGCGTGCAATATATGTTCATTAGATTGTATAGTGAAAAAGCACGACACGACGTCATAGGGAAGTTGGCGTATTTAAGATGTAAAGGACTGTACGCATTTGGACGCGACCTTGTCGTGATTAATTTTGTTTAAAGCCCACCGCTTTTGAAAAATAAAAAGAACCAAAATGAAGTCACTTACACACGCTTTGTCTTGTAATAGCTCAAGCATATCTACACCCCAAAACGCCATTACGCGTTGCCTATGTAGTTCGCCGTTTATTGCCTCTATTATCTCGTCGACACTTGCTTTGGCTCCCCACGCTCTCGCCGATGAGAATGATCTATCTACTCCGCATAACAAAAAGGCGCTGGAACACATTGTTGTACAGGCGCAAAAGACCAGTCAAAACTTGCAAGATGTGCCCGTTGCGGTCACTGCGCTTTCAGGTCAAGACCTAGTTGAAACCGTAAGCCGAGATGTGTTTGACCTGCAAAACTACGTACCTGCTTTTGGCGCGTTTCAAAATCAAAGCGTAACAAATTCAGGGTTTTCAATACGCGGCATTGGCACGTCTTCACAAAACTTCGGCTTCGAGTCTTCGGTGGGTTTATACGTAGATGGTGTGTACCGTGCACGACAAAACGCGTTAATTAACGACTTAGTCGATATTGAATCTATTGAAGTGTTGCGTGGGCCACAGGGCACACTATTCGGAAAGAATACTGCCGCTGGCGCAATGACGTTAACTACGGTCGCACCTTCACACGACGAGCGCGACGGCTTTGCCGAAGCCATCATCGGCAATGATAACTTAGTTCGTTTAAGCGCTGGCTCATCGTTTTCGCTTATCGACGATGTACTTGCCATGCGAGTATCTGGCTTTAGTTCTCACAGTGACGGTTTTATTACAGACGAGCGCAGCAGGCAAACCCTGAATAACCGTAACCGTTCTGCGATAAAAGCACAGCTGCTTTACACTCCAACAGCTGACATTAGCGTACGGCTTATCGCTGATTACGGCGAGCTAGACGAACGGTGCTGCGGCGCACTAACTTTTCAAAACAATATTCAGGCTAATGACATAGCGGGTAAATTCGGCACTGATGCGCTGCTGCTACAACCGCCATTCAATGCTACTATTTATGAGCGCGATAACTTTTACGACTTTAAAACCTCGCTGTCGCAAACTCCCCTTTCAAAAATGGAAGACAAAGGACTATCAGTTCAAGTAGATGTGGCTTTAAACAAAGCATGGGATTTTGTGAGCATAAGCGCTTACCGCGCGTTTGACAGCTTAGATACGGTAGATACCGACTTTTCTGATGCGGACCTTCTTACTGCCACTAACGACGCCAAGCAGCAATCGTTTTCTCAAGAAATTAGATTACATTACACCAGTGAAGATGTGCGCGGTTTAATAGGTGTTTACTATTACAGCCAAAACTTAGATCTAACCTTTGATACTACCACGCAAGATGATTTTAGTGCGTTCTTTAATGCCGCCGCGCCCGATCTGATGCCTTTGGCTAACGCCATCAACGAGCTATCTGCAGTTACATCAGGCTTTATTGCGCCTGCTGCAGCACCAGCGCCGTCCGGTACTGCTTTCGCGCACAGCGCCGATCAAGAGCAAGACAGTATTGCTTTATTCTCTCAGCTGGATTGGCTGTTAAACAGTGATTTCACCTTAACAACGGGCTTGCGCTATACCCGCGAAGAAAAGTCGATTATCGGAGCCTACGATGAGCAAGGGCCTGGTATTGATGGACTAACTCAAGACCCAGCGCAATGGCCTAATGTAGGTCGTGCTGTAGTGGGGTTACAAAACATCGCTGCTGCGTTAGCGGAGGGACAAACTCCTACAGCACAGTCCCTTAACGCTATCGCACCATTTCAACGAGCGGGCTGGGGATATTTTTTCTTGGGATCTGCAGCGGTTATGCCACGCCCTGACTTAAACGAAGAGCTTGATGATTCACAGTTAACCGGCACGGTAAAACTGGCTTATCACCCTAATGACAACACGCTAACCTACGCTAGTTTTGCGACTGGTTACAAAGCTGGCGGTACGAATACCGACAGAATCTTACCTTCGCTTAGCCCGCTTTTTGATGCTGAAAAATCGCGAAGTGCTGAAATAGGTATAAAACACGATTTTGAAGAATACGGCGTGCGCGTAAATGCTGCGGCGCACTATACACAAATTAGCGACTTTCAGGCGACGACCTTTACCGGAACGGGGTTCAACCTGCAAAATGCGGGCGATATCATAGTAAAAGGCATAGAGCTTGAAGCTACATGGCTAATGACAGAAAGCACCGAATTACATGCAGTTGCGTCGCGCACATTGGCGAATTTTGATGAGTTCAAACGCGGTACCTGTTGGGTAGCGTACACGTGGCACACGGGCATTGACGACCCGGGCCGTGTGGAGCCAAACGACCCGTTCTGTTCAAGAGACGGTGACCGCGTAGGCTTCGAGCCTCAGAACTCACTGTCTCTTATGCTGAATCACTATTTCGAAGTTGGGAATTATCCTGCCTCCGCCAGTATTGACTACCAATACACGGGCGACGTATTTCTTGATGATGCGAACGACCCGTACAAATACGCTGACGACTTTTCATTATTTAACGTTCGCGTAAGTTTCACTATCCCACAATGGGATAGCGAAATTATTGCGTGGTCGCGCAACGTTTTCAATGAAGAGTACGTTGCACGAAGTGGCTTTGATGTACCCGTACAAACCGGAAAGATCATGGCCTACCCAGGCGCGCCTAGAAGCTTTGGCGTTACCTTCAGAAAGTCTTTCTAACGCTTTAAATGTGTAGGTTTGGTATGAAATACCGCATGGCACTGAGCAATAACAGACAGCGCTATATGCTCTGGTAGCTCACCACCAATGTCGAAACCAGCGGGGCTTGCGAAATACTGAGTAAAGTTGGTATCACCAAGCCCAGCTAAATCCATAATTTCCTGCTTACGGTGCAGCGGACCTAGCATCGCCGTATAGGTTATCGATTGCTTGCTTAGCACCTGCAGCGCTTTTGCATCAATTTCTCGGTGATGGGACATAAGCACCGCAGCTTGAATATTATGTTCGCCCATGTGAAGACGTAAGCCTTCAGTAGACGGGTCTTCAATTAAGTAATTTACCTCGGGAAAATGTTCAAGTCTTGCTTGTGCAGGCCTTGGATCCCAAAGACTGACTAAATAGCCCTGCAAACTAGCAAGCTTAGTCATAAAGGTAGCGTCGTAACCGCCTCCAACAACAAGTAAGTGGATAGGCGGCAGCATCAAAACTGACAACATGCGCTTGCCATCAACGTTGTCTAGCACAGCTTTTCTAGGTGTAGCAGAATGGTCTTCCAATTCCGTGCACTCACCCAAAGTGCCATCTACAGAGCAGCGCCACTCACACGCTTTCCCGTTTGATAAGCTTTTGCTCACCACATCCAATGATAGATACTGGTTGCTCTCGTTAACTGGTACGAGTGCTAAGTGCACCACACCGCCGCATCCAACACCTAGCTTAAACGCGATGTCTTCTTCATCTTCATCATCGTAAACTGCAGTTCGACTAACGCCGTCCGTCATTACTCGCTGGGCTTTTTTAACGATATCACTTTCTAAGCAGCCGCCGCTTAATATACCTAGCTGATGCCCTGCATCACTAAACAACATCATAGCGCCGGCTTTGCGATAGCACGAGCCTTCGGTTTTAAAAATGAAACCTAGCACCCATTTGTGCTTGTTTTTAAGTGGAAGCCACTGGGCCAACAAATGGTTAACGTGATTACTCATAACTACCTCTACACCCGTTTAACCTGCTTATTGCTGTGATGCCGCTTGGGCAATAAATGCAGCCAATGTTGCAGGCTCTTGCGCACCAGCCACACCCTGATTACCGATCACAAAAGTAGGTACACTTTGGATACCGCGCTGCATCCAAAGGGTTTCTTCCTCGCGAACTACTTGCGCGTATTTTTCACTTTTAAGGTTTTGTTCGGCTTCAGACTTATCAAGGCCAACCGTTTGTGCCAAGTCTACTAAAACACCTATATCATTAATGTTTTTACCATCTGTGAAGTAGGCACTAAATAAGGCCAGCTTCATTTCTTCTTCAAGGCCGTTTTCTGCTGCAAAATGGATAAGTTGGTGCGCCTTAAACGTGTTCTGCATGCGAGAGTCGTCAGTAAAATTAAACGAAAAGCCCAATTGCTCGCCTGCTTCTACTAGCCGCGCTCTGTTCTGCGCGCTTTGCTGCTCACTTATGCCGTACTTTTCCATTATATGCTCGCGAAGGTTTTGCCCTTCTTCTGGCATATTGAGGTTCAGCTCGAACGGGTGAAACTTAATATCCACTTCAATGTTATCTAGGGTTTTAATGGCTTCTTGTAGGCGCTGGTATCCAACAATACACCAAGGGCACACCACATCAGACACCATATTTACCGTTACTCTTTTTCCATCGCGCACATTTTGTGCACCTTGTAAATCTGCTGTCATGAAAGGGCTCACTTTATTGAATTCGAGAATGTGTAAGGGCTTAGATAAGGTTACAAAAAGAAACTTCAACCCCAAACTGCGATTATTTCGTCGCAGTTACATCAGTTTTTGCTGTGACTTTTTTTGTCGTGTCCATTGTGGTGCTGTAAAGCGTGGAAAGTTTTTCAAGGGCTGAGTGTGCCCATATTTCATAGCCTTTCGTGGAGGGATGAAAGCCATCTTCTGCCATCAAACCACTTTGCTGAATATCCGTCATAGTTCCGCTCACATTAAGTGCACTAACATATAATACGTCTACGTTAGCCCGGGCTGTTACGCTATCAGCCAAAGCTTGGTTTAGTAACCAGGCGCGGTAACCTAATAGTGCACGCAAAGGTTGCGGAAGCGCAGGAAAGCAATGAATTGGCGGTAGCGCAGTAAACAATATTGTTTCGCCCCCAAATTTATCTGACAGTAGTGTACTAATAGCATCGATGTTTTGTCGCCACCGTTTCAACGGTACAAATTTGGTCACGTCGTTAACACCAATAGAGACGAGCACCGACGAAAAGTGCTCGGCAGGCATTTCATGAAGAAGCTTGAGCACATCTTCACTTTTATAACCTGTTTTAGCATTCAACGTCACTCGCGTTGGCCCATGCTTAACAAGGTTTGAGTACAGCAGACCTGTGAGTGCCCCCATTTGCGTCGTTGCACCAACACCAGCGGCGGCAGAATCGCCTATAACCAAAACGTTATTAGTTAGCAGTAATTTACTATCGGCAGAGGTTAATACCCGCTCGCCGTCAGGCTCTGGTAGTACAGCGGTCTTCTTCCTCACCCACAATGCTTGAAGCAAAATGACTGGAAGAAGTAAAACAATTATCAGGTTTAATACCAAAACCTTGAAGTAGATCAAATCAGCCTCCTAAGCAATCCATTAAGCTTTAACCATCGAATTGAATTCGCGCCTAGATATCTACATATAAGTGCAGAGCCAATATGACAATAATTGCCGTACAACAACGTCCTGTATCAACCATTACCAAATATGCGTTGAATGCTCCTCGCTATACCTCTTACCCTACTGCACTTAAATTTGAACCGCTACACGATGACATACTTCCACAAGCACTTGCAGTGTCAAAAGCGCCGGCAGTAAGTCTCTACGTGCACATTCCATTTTGCAAAACGCTGTGCTACTACTGTGGCTGCAATAAAATGGTGACACGTCACAATGAAAAAGCGGACGAATATTTAGATTACATAGAAAAAGAAATTCTGTCTAAGCGTTATTTAACTGACGGCAGGCGTGCAGTTTCTCTGCACTTGGGTGGCGGTTCACCCAGTTTTTTGAGCGAGACTCAGCATACTTATTTAATGTACCTGCTTAAGAAACACTTTACCTTTGAAGCAGGTGCTGAACTGTCAATTGAGTTAGATCCCAGAAATATCGATAAACGCTATCTTCAAAACTTAAAGTGTCTTGGCTACACACGCATTAGCTTTGGTCTACAAGATACTGATTACAATGTTCAGAAAACCATAAATCGCGTACAAAGCACGTCTCACATTGCCGATTTAGTATTCGAGGCTCGGTCGCTGGGTTTCGACTCAGTCAACTTAGATCTAATTTATGGTTTACCGAATCAGTCAATTGAAACGTTCTCATCAACCATCGCCGCGACAAAAGCCATGATGCCAGATCGTATTTCGCTTTTTAGCTATGCACATCTTCCCGAGAGGTTTGCAGCGCAGCGTAAATTTGCTGAAGAAACACTGCCAAGTAGTGAAGAAAAAGCGGCGCTTTACAAGCTTGCCGTTAACAGCTTTACAAACATAGGTTATGAAATGATTGGTCTTGATCATTTTGCCTTAAGCAAAGACTCACTGGCTATTGCGAAAAATAAAGGCGAGCTTCACCGCAACTTTCAAGGCTATACTTTACGTGGAGACACCGACCTTATAGGGTTCGGCGTTTCAGCCATTAGCACGGTAGGTAATGCCTTTGCGCAAAATGCTAAGGAGCTAAAAGAATATTACCATCGGTTAGACAACCACCTGCCCAATGCGAAGGTTGGGCTGTCATTAAGTGCCGACGACCTGATTCGCAGAGACGTGATTTCTAGCTTAATGTGCAATTTAGCGGTAGACAAGCAAGCAATTGCCGACAAGCACCACATCATTTTTGATGAATACTTTGCTTCAGCCTTAAACAACCTTGAAGAACTTAAAGAAGACGGGCTTATCGAAATGACATCTCGGTATATTCGAGCGCCAGAGCCTGCTCGTATTTACATTCGGGCTATTTGTGCGCGTTTCGACGCTTATTTGAACGCAAGTGAAATACTCAGTAGCTACTCCAAAGCCATTTAAACCTAGGGCAGTTTAAACCGCGCAATCACTTGCATCCCTACATCAAGCTTGAGACGCGATAGAGAGATACAGCTAATGCTGGCATAAAGGGTTTGGTTACTGCCTAGTACATCAAGTTTTAACAACACTTTCGCGCTGTTTACGGTCGCTAGCTTTTTAGAAATTAGCTTTGTATCTGCGAGTTTTGTATCGGCGCTATTTTCAGGCTCGTTCAGGGGACTGAGTGGATTCACCACGGGTTCGATGCTAGATATAACACATGGCAGCGCATTTAAAATACTGATTGTGCTGGCATTGCCAAAGTCAGCAGTATTGGTATCGATGCTTACATCACAAGCTTTAACTGCAAAACGAACAGAAACTTGCCCACCGCTTTGCTTAGGCAAATAGGACACTGATTCCGCAGTGACGAATATCTCTTGCCCCGCTACCTCAACGCGCTCAATTCCGTTTTCCGACTGGCACTGCTCATTGCCCTGTAAGGTTAGAGCATTTTGACCTTGTTGCGTTTGGCTACCGTGTTTGTAGCTGACAACGGCGTTTTGTGACTGGTTGCTGTCGTGTGCGTCGCTTTGCGCAGTAACTTTAAATCCCTCAAGTACGCTAGACGGTGTCGCAAATCCTTCTTTTTCGAATACTTGAGTCAAAACATCGCGCGTTTTTCCACAAAGCTCGGTGCGGCCTTGGTCAATAAAAACCAACTCATCGCTAAACAAGGCAAGGTCATCTAAATCGTGAGAAATCACAAGGCATATGAGCTGCCCCGACACACACAAGTTGTTCAAGAACTGGTAAATTTTGCGGCGGGTGAAGATATCAATGGCGCTTAACGATTCATCTAGCAACAACACATCTGGCCCATTGACCAAGGCCCGCGCAATCGCGACCCGCTGCGCTTCTCCACCAGAGAGCGCCTGAACAGGCTTATCGATTAAATGTTCGCAATAACAGCCGCGCAAGCAGACGTCGATAGACATTGCATTAGGGCTTGCGTGACGCTGCGCCAAGGCTAAATTACCGCGCACATCGGTATGGGGAAATAACATGGGCTGCTGAAAAACGATACCGACCTTTTGAGAGGTCCACGGCGTTTGCACTTTTGCGCTTTTTTCTACGCCAGCTAGGGCGCGAAACAAGCTGCTTTTTCCCGCACCTGATGGACCGGTAACCCCAATGAATCGGCTTTGTGGCTGCAATGAGATTTGTGCGTTAATGCGATTTGGTAGTAGCGCAGATATTTGCATGTTAACGCGCCTCATCACTACGGGTGACACCGTTAAAACGATAGAGCGCCGCGAGCATTACGAATGAAAAAATCAAAAGGGTCAACGCAAGGTTGTGTGCACTGTTATATTCCAACGCTTCTACCTGTTCATATAGCGCGATAGACAGCACCTGAGTTTCTCCAGGAATATTGCCACCTATCATTAGTACTACGCCAAACTCGCCTATGGTATGTGCAAAGCTTAAGCCTAATGCCACCACGATGGGCGCTTTGCTTAAAGGAAGCGCTATTTTTATAAACGCTTCAAAGGCCGAAAACCCCAGCGTTTTTGCTACATCTAAATAACGGTTATCCAATTGCGAAAAGCCGCTGTACAAAGGCTGCAGAGCAAATGGTAGGGAGTAGATGACAGACCCCAACACCAAACCTTCAAAGCTAAATGCTAAATTGCTCCCGGTTAGGCTTTGCCATCCCTGCCCCAACGCACTTTGCGGCGAAAAAGCAATAAGCAAATAAAAACCCAGCACAGTTGGCGGTAACACCAAAGGCAACGCGAGTATCGACATCACCAAAGGCTTAGCTTTGCTCTGCCAGTTCGCTAAAAACCAAGCTAGCGGCAATGCGATTAACAATAGTAAACCACTGGTTATAAAGGCCAGCTTAAAGGTAAGTAATATAGCTTCAAGTGTCGATGCCCCAAAGAATTCTGTGAGCATACTTAGTTACCGCCGCCCGATGCAATGGTAGGTTCGTAGCCCCATTCAATTAAGCTGTGCTGCACCCCTTGCGACATTAAATACTGTACGAACAGGCTGGGTGATGACACTCCATTAGCGTCACTCAAACGAAACGCTCTGGTTGTCTCTTTGTCGCCTTTGAGAACAGGCTCATCAACTGGCGCTGCCGCATTTTTAATTGGAAGTGGTTCGAACAGATTCGGAGATAATGTAGCTACCGTTTTACTATTAACCACCAACGACTGAATGATGGGTTGATACAAGGTTTCAGGTACTGGGACGATAACCGTAACAGCATCGGCGCTTTTGGTATTCACAACACTGTTAAAGTTAGAAGGCAAATTAGAGGATAAGTCTGCGGGCAAATCTAAGGCCAATGAGTACGCAACGAACGCCCCTTTCACGCTGCCGGTGGTATAAAACTGCAAGGTTTGTAGCACGTTTTTACCCATCACTCTGTGAGGTGAAAACTGTTGCCATAAGGATAAGTTTTGCAACGTCTGTTGCGCAGCATCACCATAGGGAGCCAGTTTAGGATTTGCGATAGCCACCTTGTTTTGTGGATTTTCCATTAATTGAACAAGCTGCTTCGACAAGCAATCGGTAAGCTGAACGTTTATTTGTGCAGTTGTTTCACCAGTAGATGAGCGCGCGATTTGCTCGCAGTTTCTTTCACTCGATTTCTTACTAGATATTTCGCTGAATGACTCTCTTGATAAGTCGCCAGCATAGACAAACGCCAGTTTGCCTTTAGCATAATTCACCAGATTGCCGTGGTGAACTAGGTTATTATCAACTAACGCTTGCGGCCTAGCGCGATCTGCAGATAGAAACACGTCGAAGCTAGCACCATGTTGAATTTGCGCATACAAAGTGCCGCTAGAAGATACCGTTACCGCGACTTCTATGCCGGTTAGCTCAGTAAACTGCTCGGCAATACTCTTTAGCGGTTTTGCAAAGTTTGCCGCAACGGCTACGTTAATTTTTTCGTCGCGCTTGAAATTTACTGACTGGTTTTGTTTTTCGGCACTAATAACGCTCCCTTCATTTACAGTATTATTCGCCGCTTCAAAACTGCTCGCCTGTGCCACAGAACTTGAAAAAGCTGTAACGCCTAGGGCTACACTTGCACTTACCAAAATAAGCATGGCCAAGTTAACAAAGCTTGAAAGTCGCATTGCCAAAGAAAAAACCATTACTTTTTATGCATCCACTTGAGTGCCGCTTTATCGTCAGATGCTTTCGCCTCAACCCATTCAGATTTATCGCCCTTAAATTCTTTTTTCCAAAGCGGTACCGACTGTTTAAGCATGTCCATTAAGTAGCAGGCAGCGTCAAACGCCGCTTTACGGTGGGGAGCGGCGGCACCTACCCATACAATTTGTTCGTTGTTGTGTATGCGCCCTACTCTGTGCAGTGCGCCAGCACTGTTAAGTGAAAAGCGTTCGCTCGCTTGTTCAACCAGAAGCATTAACGCTTTTTCAGTCATGCCCGGGTAATGCTCTAATTCGATGCCGTCTATATCGCCAGCGTTATTAAAATCTCGCACTAGCCCAGTAAAAGTAACAATCGCGCCGGTGTTGCCGCAGGCCTTCTCATCTGCCGACTGCTTTAGCCTAGCGTAAAGCTCTCCTTGATCGAAATCTTCAACTTGAACTAGCGCGAACATAGCTAGCCCCCTGTCACAGGTGGAAATAGCGCCAGCTCATCACCGTCGCTAAGTACTGTTTGGAGATCGCAAAGCTCTTGATTACAGGCAGTAAGCACACTGCCCTCTAGGGCTAATGCCCACTTGTCACTACGCGTTTTAAGCTGCGATATCACGGTCTCAATAGTGCTGTTTTCGCTTATATGAAGCGCGATATTGTCCTCTCCCGTAATCTCTCGGGTTTGTGCGAATGTTTTTACCGTTACCTGCATGCTTTGCCTGTTATCTACGTTGTTAAGGTCGCTTTATGCGCGCAAATTAATCTTTCCAAGCCTCTGAAATGGGTTGAGCCTAAAGTGCGTTGCTTTTTGAGCACGTGTACGCTTTATGCACGTCATTTTTTAGCTCACTGGCCTTTGTGAAAACTAGGTGTCGAACTGCCAGTAGCCTGTCTTACCGCCTTTTTTCTCCAGAACCCGTACCCCTTCCATATGCATGCCAGGGTCGATGGCTTTGCACATATCAAACAAGGTTAACAGCGCCACATTTACACCCGTGAGCGCTTCCATTTCAACGCCGGTTTTACCGCTTAGCTTGCAATAGCAGGTGGCTTGAATTCGGTTTTGGTCGGCCTGAATGTCGAAGTTTATATCCACCTTTGACAGTGCCAATGGGTGACAAAGAGGAATAAGATCGGCGCAGCGTTTTGCCCCTTGAATACCCGCTACACGGGCAACTGCAAATACATCACCTTTTGCAATTTTTGATTCAGAGATTTGGCGAATAACGTCTTCGCTTACGTATAAAAAACCTTCTGCTGTGGCTTCTCGCTTGGTAACGTCTTTATCGCTAACGTCGACCATATTGGCTTCGCCGCCAGCGTTTAAATGGCTAAAGGTGCTCATGCTTCCACCAGATGCTTTACGAAATTACACGGTCTAAAGTCGGCATCAAGCTGGCTAGAAATAATTTTTTCCCACGCCGTACGACACGCGCCTGTTGAACCTGGCAGGCAGAAAATAACCGTATTATTAGCAAAGCCCGCTACTGCGCGAGACTGAATGGTTGATGTACCAATCTCTTCATAGCTAATTTGGCGAAATAGCTCGCCAAAGCCGTCGACTTCTTTGTCGAACAATACACTGATGGCCTCTGGCGTTGAGTCCCGGTGGGTGAAACCTGTACCACCGGTAATTAATACGGCGTGAATGTTTTTATCGGCAATCCACTTCGACACCACGGCGCGCTGCTGATAAATATCGTCTTTCACCAAGTCGCGATCATAAAGGTTATGGCCAACCGAGGTAAGCGCCTCTTTCAAGTAGTCTCCCGACTTGTCGTTTTCGAGGGTGCGCGTATCTGAAATAGTGAGTACGGCAATATTAAGGGGTTGGCTGACAACTGACATATGAAATCCTAATTTGATATGCGACATTTTGGCGGTTTTTGATAAAGTACCAGCCAAAATACTAATTGGTAATCACTTTATAAGGGTGCATGCCATGAATTCAACAACTAAGTTGGCATAAACTATGTCTAAAAGCCTAACTAATCAGCAGGCTATGCGCTATAACCGCCATATTGTACTTCCCAAAGTCGACCTAAACGGTCAGGAAGCGTTGTTAAACGCAAATATCTGTATCATTGGCATTGGCGGGCTTGGTACCGCGGCCGCAACTAGTCTGTGTGCCAGCGGCGTAGGCTCGCTTACACTCATCGACCATGACATTGTAGAGACCACCAACCTGCCAAGGCAAACCTTGTTTAGCGAACAAGATGTAGGCACAAGTAAAGTGGAGGCGGCTAAAGCGCGGCTTACTGCAATAAACAGCGACTGCGACATTACCGTAATGGCAGAACCGTTTTCGGCGCCCGACACTAGTCAGTTGTCACCAGAATTAAAGCAGGCCATAGAGCGTGCTGACGTTGTGCTTGATTGCACCGACAATACAAACTCGCGAGATTTAATAAACCTATTGTGTTTTAAACTAAATACTCCGCTAGTATCGGGGGCAGCCATTCGCTTTGAAGGCCAGCTTTTCGTCGCTATACCCGGTGAGAGCCGTTGCTATGCGTGCTTACGAACGCTATTTGAATCGCCCGATTTAAGCTGTGTAGAGGCAGGTATATTCTCGCCAGTAGTAAATATTGTTGGTACTTACCAAGCTATGCTTGCCATGCAAGTATTGATGGATTTCGATAATATTCCTAAAAACACGTTAATGACGTTTGATGCTCTGTCGCACGAGTGGCGAAACTGGAAGCTACCTAAAAGCGTGGACTGCGAGCTATGTGCTTGTTAAGTTTATGTGCATTTGCGGTATGAATTCTAAAAACGTGATTAAAAACAACAGACTAAAACAAAGAACAAGACAGAAAATAGGTTGATTTAAATGACAACCCAAGTAGTGAAAAAACACATGGTAGTGGCGCAAAACGCGTCTGGACGTAACATGAACGTGCCAATTTATCGTATGAAAGGCGCGCGGCCTGGCCCTACTGTGTATATTCAAAGTTCTATTCACGGCGCAGAAGTACAAGGTAACGTGGTTATTTACCATCTTATTCAGCGCTTAAAAGACATGGATATTTGCGGCGAGATTATCTTAGTGCCCAACTGTAATCCCATTGGTACAAACATTAAAGCCGGTGAATACACATTAGGACGTTTCGACCCTGTGAACGGCACAAACTGGAACCGTGGCTATTTCTTTGACAAAGGTGCAGTTGAGCATTTCGCCAAAACCGTCACCCGCGAAGAGTCGATTGAAGGCATAAAACAACGTTTTCGTGCACACCTGTCTAATGCTATCGACAACAAGTTGGCTGAACCCTGGGGTTTAGGGCTTGCGCAGCAGCTAAATCTAAAGCTACAGCAAATGGCGGTGAACGCCGACTTCGTACTAGATCTACATAACGGCCCAGTATCTACCCGCCACGTTTATGTTCCCGAATACGCCAAAGACAGCGCCAAATTATTTAACATTCCACACTGTATTTTTATTCCGAATGTATTTGCAGGCGCATTAGACGAAGCAACATTTTGCCCGTGGTGGACACTGCAAGAAAGTATAAAAACTAATTTAGAGCGTGAGATCAGCTTTAACGTTGAAGCCTTTACCCTTGAAATGGGTAGCCAAGAAGTTATCGACTTTAATGAAGGCAATATAGACGCCACCAGTATTCTTAGTTACCTAAACGCAAAAGGTGTATTGCACGAGTGCGATATTAAGCCGAAAGAGATGCAGCGTTTAGGCGTGTATTTAAAAGACTATAAAACCCTGTTTACTAACTGGGGCGGCATGGTGGAGTACATGGCGAAACCAGGCCAAACAGTTAAGAAAGGTGAGCCGCTAGCGCAAATTTTAAATATTGACGACCTAGATACGGACAACGGCAGCAGAACTTTAGAAGCGCCCTGCGATCTTATCCCTATTTTACACTTCCCTTCAGCATCAGTGTTGAGTGGTACGCAGTTGTATAAGGTGTTTACGAATTATAAGGAGTTGTAGGTTTTTGTACGCAATTTGATGGAATAAAACTTTATTACAACATGGTTGATTAGAGTACCTAGAAATGTCTCACGCTAGCTGCTGGTTTAATTTTTGAATTACTTCCTGCCGTTCAATTTATTGTATTGAACGGCAGAAGAGTACCTTAAGCGGCCCATCGCTCAAAGACCCTTCGATGGCTGCAATGAGCGTAAAGCGGACCTTGGGATAACGAATTTTTCCACCTAAAAGGACAGTAGACTATCAGCTAAACCAACTGCACACTCGCATCGTACAATATCTAGAAAAAGCAGCGCTGATCCAACATGACCCAGACAATACCTATCTAGACTTGCCGATAGATGATGAAGGTAGCTTACTACCACTTCCAGCAGCATCGGTCAGCTATAGGATAGCGGTAGGCGCAGATGCAGGTAAAAAAATATTCAGCTTGCGAACATTGCCATTCAAAGATTTGGAAAACTATGGCCAACTAGCAAAAAATAGCTGGATTTAGCCTACATGCAGGAATTTTTGCAGCTCAATCAGACAAACTAGAAAGATCGTGTCGCTATATCGCAAGACCAGCGGTGGGTGAAAAACGTTTAAGCCTCACCTCCACTTGCAACGTCAGAAATGAACTTAAGACGCCCTATACAGACCGAACTACACATGTTTTTTTCCACCACTTGACTTCATCAGTATGTTGGCCGTATTGGTACCACCGCCCAGGCTCAACCTTACCCGTTTTTATGGTGTGTTTGCTCCTAACAGTAATGTAAGAGCACGAGTTACCGTTTCCAAACGCGGTAAGAACAGCCCTCGCATAGCTGAGCGCCTGAAAGACTCAAATAAGCCATACCGTGCTCGTAGCATGAGTTGGGCGCAGGGATTAAAGCGAGTATTCAACACTGACATCACCATTTGCGAAGCTTGTACAAAGACGAATATTACAATAATCGCCTGTATTACAGATGCTGCAACCATCCAAAAGATACTTATGCATTTGAATAAAAAAGACTCACCGCTTACTGCCAGTCCGTGCAGAGCACCACCACTTGTTGAGTCAATATAGCTTGAATATTAACTTGTTGTGGCATCCTCTTTCACAATAAAATTTCAGCACTAATAGTCAGCCCCTTTTACCATATGGAGAATATTTAGTTCACCTTTTTATTACAAGGCTTCAATTTGCGTCACATGAAACGCCCCTTAAATCCAGCTGCGACAAGGGATAGCAAATACCGTTAATTCGCCTTATACTCGTTGGTGCTGTATTAACCAGAATTGTTAAACCAGCTTATGTACTAACCGGCAACGCTTTAATGGCAATCATTTTGTTAATCACTACCACTCAAACGTCAGTTTTAATCGCTATGGTGGTCTGTGATAGCGGTTGGCTTTTTCAACTCTATCATGTTCCCTACCATTTTTTCGCTGGCTATTCGAGGTCTTGGAGAGCTCACCAGCCGAGGCTCTGGACTTCTATGCCAAGCTATTGTGGGTAGCGCCTTATTACCTATGATTCAAGGCATGGTAGCAGATATGACATCAGTTCAACTTAGTTATTTTGTTCCAGTATGTGCGTACATTTACATCGCTTGGTACGCGGTTAACAGCCAACGCTTTTCTTAACTATTCACGATGCATCACATTTTTCAATTTTAGAGGTAGTGCTATGCGCTTTTTTGATCAGACTTTTCTATTATCACACTGTAAATCAATTCTCGATTTTTACACACACCGTGTTGTAGATGATACAGGCGGTTATCATCAAAATTATTTGGACGATGGTTCACTTTTTAATACTCATTTAAAACAACTTGTGAGCAGTACACGTATCATCGTCAATTACGCAACAGCCTCGATTGTTTTTAACAACGAAGACTATCGCCGCATTGCTAAACATGGTCTTGACTACTTAGAGAAAACCCATTGGCAAGCTGAATCCCAAACCTATGCCTGGACGCTTAATAACCATCAGCCGCTTGATATGACGCAGCAAGCATACGGCTACGCGTTCGTTCTACTCGCTTACTCGGCCCTTTTTAAGGCGAAAATAATAGAAGATAAAAAAGCCTTAATTCGCACTTACAACCTGTTAGAGGAGCGTTTTTGGCAAGCTGAATATGGCTTATATGCTGACGAAATTAGCCCAAGCGGAGAATTAAGTGAATATAGAGGCCAAAATTCAAACATGCACTTATGTGAAGCAATGCTTGCGGCTTATGACGCAACAAAAGACGTGCTGTTTTTAGACCGTGCATCAAAGATTGCCAGCAACATCGCACAACGCCAAGCGGCCCTCACCGACGGTCTGATTTGGGAACACTACACCCCAAATTTCCAACCTGACTGGGAATACAACAAAGACGATCCTAAAAATCTGTATCGTCCATGGGGATTCCAACCGGGCCACCAAACTGAGTGGACAAAACTATTACTCACTTTACACCGTTGCCGACCTGAATCATGGCAGGTCGACGCTGCTCAAACTCTGTTTGATCGCGCTTATGACATTGCATGGGACAAGGAGAATGGCGGCTTGATATATGGTTTTGCCCCCAATGGTAATTGGTGTGATACCGACAAGTACTTTTGGGTACAAGCAGAGAGTTTTGCTGCGGCAGCCATGCTCTATCACGTGACTAACGAAGCGCGCTATCTGGAATGCTACAACAATCTATGGAATTACAGCTGGGAACATATGGTCGATCACAAGTACGGCGCTTGGTACAGATTACTAGATCAACAAAATAATGCTTATAACAACGAGAAAAGTGCGGCTGGAGCGAAATGTGACTATCACACATTAGGCGCTTGCTTTGAAGTGTTACGGACTTTAAGACACAGCGCATAACAAGGACATACAGCCGAGAGTGCGGCTTTTTATTTAAAGGACGAGTTCATGAAATATACTGTATTACTAGCGCTAGTAGTCGCTCTTTTTTCGTGTAAACAAAGTTATATCCCAAAGACACAAAAAAGACGCACTTAAGGAAGACGTGCTTAGTTACGTTGACCCGTTCATCGGAACTGATGGTAAAGGTAAAACATTTCCCAGTGCAACAATACCTTATGGAATGCTTCAGTTAAGTCCAGATAAAGGTCGAGGCGGATGGGATTGAATATCTGGTTATTTTTACCCAGACAACATTATTGCAGGGTTTTGTCATACGCATCCGGAAGTTTTTTGTAAAGGAAACGTTTTTACTAACCAAATAACGGCCTTAATCAATGGAGGTCATCAGTGCATTACCTTAGAGTATGACCAGCATGACAACCTGAGCGATGTTGCGAGTCACGCGTTGCGCCTTTTCAATGGGCGGTATGATGACGTTTGAACTTTTAGCGCGCGTTCCCGAGCAAATGGAAAAAATAGCATTGCTAGACAGCAATGCACACGCAGATAAATCCCAAGGGCGATAAGTCTGGAGCGAGCATTTGAACTATGCTGTTTCGCATGGTCTAGACATGCTTATTCGCGATCAGTTTAGCAATGTATATCTACATAAGGCCATTGAAGCATTAATGAAACTAATTGCTCAGATGGCGCAGGATACGGGAATTGAGCGTTATAAAGCCCAGCTCGAAATTCTTGCAACGCGCCGGGATGCTAGCTAACTGTTAGCTAATTGCGCACATCCAATGCTGATAATTGGCGGTTGCAACGATGTGCTTTGCCCGCCATCAGAACAGCAAAGAAAGCATAACCTGGCGGCAAGTAGCAAATTGGTTATGGTTGAAGACTCGGGGCATTCTGCAATGCTTGAGCAAAGCGCACAAGTGAACCTGCATTTGTATGACTTTTTCGGAGGTGCTGCACATGCTTAAACAAGCGCTTAAAAACAAGCAAAGTCTTATGGGTATGTTCATAAAAGCGCCCCATTACAATGTAATTGAAGTATTCGTGCACGCTAGCATGGACGTTCCTGAGTTTGTTGCAAAAAGTCATAATTTAATCGCGATTGATGTAGTCTATTATGCTTACCTAAAACAGGAAAAAATGAACTGGTTTACAAAAAGAGATTGGCTTCAGGTTGGTTAGCACAAATATCCGATTATTGTGAAAACATTGGCTGAACATAGTCCTATGACGAGCCAACTCACCAGCCAGTTTTTCCGTGCTGGATGAATCCACTAGATAAGCCTTTCATCATAGCCGCCAGTAAAGTATATTTGGTATAGTAGTCATCAAGCTGTACATCACTGAAAGTCAGCCAGCACGGATGTTTAATCCCTTGCACGTAGGCAGGCCAATACCTGAAGGAACTCAGTTATATTATCGTCTAATTCGTTTGAGCTATTGTCTGAACACTTTCCACTTACCCGCAATCAAGACCTCTTCAGTGCGTCTGCCCGTCAAATCACCAGTAAGGTATTTTGGCAACCGGGAATATCCCAACGGGAAATTGTTGACCAAACGCAAATAGCACAGCAATCAGCCTCAAGAATCATCAAAGAGTTAGCCGAGCAAGGTGTGCTCAACACACAAGAGCGCGCCCCTACCGGAGGTCGTGGCAAACCCGGTATCGACCTTTTTATCAATCCAGACTTTGCTTACGGACTTGGATTTTCTATCACTCCCGAATTCCTCAGCATGACACTTATCGATCTCGAGGGGAAAACTCGCCATTCCTACACAGTGCGCCCAAGTTACCTAGATGTCGATACTGTCATGGACACATTCAAGGTTTTCTATGCGCAAATGGAGCAAGAAACCGATCTGGACTTATCCAGAATATTGGGTTGTGGTGTGGGAATCGCTGGCTACTTTGTCAATGACGAGACTCAAATGAACTATCCCTACTTTATCGAATCTTGGATGAATGTGGATATTCTCGCCTTGTTCGAAGACACATTTAAGGTACCAGTATGGGTAGAAAATGACGCCACAGCCGCTGCCGGCGGTGAAGGTGTAGCCGGAGCTGGACGCCAATACACAGACTTTGCTTATGTGTATATTGCCACCCTATTCGGTGGCGGTATTGTGGCAAACCGAGAAGTGTTGAGAGGTGCCAATGGCAATGCGGGCGAATTGGCAGAACTGTTACCCCCAGGTATTTACCCTCACCCCAACTTGAACCTACTGAAAACCATACTCGATCGCAATAACCAGCCCTATGAGTCGGTCATAGAAATGCTCGACAAACTCGACTTAGATCAGCCAGGTGTGGACGAATGGGTACATTATTGCAAAAATTCACTCACCTTGGTGATGTCTTCTTGCGCAGCCTTGCTGGATACTCAAGCCAT
This sequence comes from Alteromonas alvinellae, assembly GCF_902705805.1. Taxonomy (NCBI): domain Bacteria; kingdom Pseudomonadati; phylum Pseudomonadota; class Gammaproteobacteria; order Alteromonadales; family Alteromonadaceae; genus Alteromonas; species Alteromonas alvinellae. The sequence continues at coordinate 19,366 of NZ_CACSIH010000158.1, forward strand.
CATTATCGGTGGTCGAATTACTGAAGAGTTAACTAATAAGCTGTTGGAAGTATCACATATTTACGCCCAAAATCGACGTAAATCTCCCCGCCCATTACCGGTGATGATAAGCGCAAAAGCGGAAGGTGATCCTGTCGCAATCGGTGCTGCAGCAATCCCCTTCCGGCATTTTATTACTTAGTATTGGTCAACCATACTGACTGATACGGCGACAACTCGATGTCCTGATGTAAATCCGATACTGTTTCACCTGACAATAAATCCGTCCATTGATCCGTCAACGCTAGGTTAAGCTCGCTCAGTGGCAAGGTTTGTGGCTGATTAGAAATATTGTATACGCAAAAAATCGACTGTTTGCGATCCAAGCTTTGACGCCAATAGCCAAACAACTGTAGTCCCAAGTGCAAAATAAACTGTGTTGCATTAGGATGGAAAGCGGGTTGCTCTTTGCGTATCCGAATCAACTGTTTCATTGCATCGTGAACTTGACTGTGATGAGAAGCATCATCGTCAAGTTGGGCGCACAGTGCGTCGTAATCCCAGCGGTGGCGATTAATAGAGCGATTGTGTTGAGTATTTTTCACTTTTTCATAATCGTTCTGCGTAGCCAGTAAACTGTGAATGTAAATACCGGGGATCCCTTCCATACCTAACATCACGGCATGGGCACACATAAAGCGTTGGAAATTCCACTCATCAGCACCATCTGTCGTTCCTTGCAGCGCGTTATACAGAGAAATATTCATTTCATAGGCTTTCTTGCCGCCATTTTCGGTATTGCGCCAGGAAATTTTGCCGCCAAAATTAGCCATAGTGGTGGTCAAAGTATCCACTTCCTCATCGCTGAGCAAACCTTCCACAGGGCGCAAACCTATACCGTCATGAGAGGCGATAAAGTTAAAATAAGTCGTCCCGTTTTGCGCCGGTGGCATACTCATCAGCCAGCGCTTCAAGTACAAACAATTGCCAGTTATCAAGGTATTAACCAACAAGGGTGGCAACGAGAAGTTATAGATACAATGGGCTTCGTTTGCGTTGCCAAAATAGGTAAGATTTTGGGTATTAGGGATATTGGTTTCGGTAATGATCACTGCGTCGGGGTAGACGTGTTCAATCATAGTGCGCAACAAGCGAATGATTTCGTGGGTTTGCGGTAGGTTAATACTGCTAGTACCGGCGATTTTCCAAATAAATGCCACAGCGTCAAAACGAAAAATGCGCACACCTGCGTCCAAATACTGACGAATAATTTTAGCAAAGGCAATCAACACCTCTGGGTTGCGAAAATCAAAGTCGACTTGGTCGTGACTAAAAGTACACCAAACGTGCTCAAGCCCTTTGCTAGTTGGGGTTTCACGTAACAAGCTAGATGTCCGGGGGCGTACCACTGCAGACAAATCAGTGGTGGGGGATTCGGTAAAGAAAAAGTCCGCCCCCGTACCCTCACCTTTAATAAAATTTTGAAACCACAAACTGCGGCTAGAGCAGTGATTGATCACTAAATCTGACATGAGTTTGCGCTTCGATGCTATCGAACTGATATGTTCCCAGTTGCCCAGTGACTCGTTCACAGAAGAGTAATCAATCACAGAAAAACCGTCGTCAGAGCTATAGGGGAAAAATGGCAGAATATGTACCCCTGTTAGCGTTTCTTCGAAACGTTCGTCGAGAAAATTATCCAGGGTTGCAAGTGGCGTTTCACCGTCTTTAACAATACTGTCGCCATAGGTGATCGCGATGACATCCTGCTCGGTCCAATTGTTCTGAAAGGGCTCGGGCATTTTAAATTCTTGATCAATACGCATGATTGCGATGAGCTCATCGGCCACATGGGACAAGGTTTTTGTTGTCTCAACGCCATCGTAAATAAAGGACAATTGATGTTGGAGTTTTTGGTGGACTTGCTCAACAGACTGGTACATAACTGACTTCACCGTAATTATTGATTGTTTTATTAATTTTCACTGGGCAATGACTTGCCCGAAACTATGGTTCTAGTCTCATCGAGACTAAATACCTGATCACATCGCGCAGGCAAATCGCGAAGTGCGTGTTGGGTTAAACGCTCAAAAAACTGCACAAAATTAGCCACTTGAGCTTCGTCCATCACACCCGAATTAGCTCTTCCCGAACTTTTTCGAGCCAGTTTTTGCTCTTGTTCTAGTCGCCACTGAAACACTTGGTCGAAGGAAGGTGCTTTTAACATCACCCAATGGTCCATTTGGGCATACAGTGGCTCGTAGTATCGAACAATTTGTTCATTCACATAGCGACGCCAGCACCCCTTTTGATCTTGTTCGCGTTCTAGGCCGTTTTGTGGCTCGCTCAGCTCGCTATCATCTTGCGCGTTGACTCCCCAACTCCAGCCTTCAAACAACACAATGTCCACGGGCGTGTTAACCACAGGCCACTTAGATTCGGGGGCAGGATTGTCAATGGCCTTGTTAAAACGGGGGAGTTTCACCTCACCTGACGCCTTGCTAAGCTGGGACAAAACTAATTCGATTAAGTTAACATCGTGAGTGCCAGGCACGCCCCGTGTCCGAAGCAAAGGATGAATACTCTCGGCTAACTGATTGCGCTTTTCTGTGGAATAGTAAAAATCATCCAAAGATAAAACCGCCACAGACAGTCCTTCTTGCCGACTTAGATATTCGGCAACAAAGTCAACCAAAGTTGATTTTCCAGAGCCTTGACAACCATTTACACCAACCATCAAGGTTCGATTTAACACTTTTTGTTTTAAGCGCAACTCTTCAGTTAACGGAATAAACCAACGCTGCACCGTTTCAATATAGCTAGCAGGTAATTGATGGCGATGCAGAAAATCGGGTAAAAATGAACTGTTAATAGCGGTAACTCCCAAGCAACTAGATTCAACGCGCAACATTAATACTCAATATGGGTATTAATATCAAGAGGAGATTGAGACAAGTTGGATTTTTTGTAAAATAATTGTTGAAATCAGACCAGATAAAGCATCCAAAATAAATACTAGAAGCCATTAAAATAAAACTCTTGATAAAATTTTAGAAATGTTAATTTTCAACTCTACTTCAAGCTTATAACTTTGAGCATAGCTATCATCACTGGTACACAAAAAAGACTAAACTCAGATCAGACCATCAAATTAGAACCCATCTCCAAAAACGATAAAACCAATAAAAAACAATGCCATATAAAAAATTAAAGTTAAATTGACGAGACAAAGCCATAACTTAATCAATCAATTAAAACCCGAAATGGGTTGTAAAGTTTTTGTAAGTGATTTATAACTGCGGTGTTGCTTCACTACAGCCTGGTGTAGCAAGCCGTCGATTTAACCAAGGCAAAGTGCCTTGAAAAGATCGAGTCACCCTAAAGCTAAGAGCATAAGAGACGTACAATGAGAATAAATAAACTTACCGCTGCAGTTACAGTCGCACTTGCCACTACTCTTCCCGTAATGGCGCAAGAAGCTGAAGAGCAAGACAAGGATTTCGAACAAATCATTGTCACCGGCACAAGTGTTGCCCGTGCAGAAGCTGATACACCAGCCAAAACAACACTCATCCCTGAAGAGGCAATTGCCCGTCGAGGTTTTTCCAGCCAAGCCAACATCTTGTTAACGGTACCCGGGATCAAGGTTGAAGGTGGCGGCGGTGAAGTCGCAACAAACGCATTCGTACGTGGTCTTCCATCTGGTGGACAATTTCAATTCACCCCATTAAATTACGACGGTTTACCTGCATTTCAGTCGGGCATGACATCATCTGCACAAGACGTTTATTACCGTCCTGATATTGGTATTGAGCGGGTTGAATTCGTCGGTGGCGGCGCATCAAACTTGTTTGGTCCAGGTTCAGTGGCAGGGATTATTAACTACATTTCTAAAACTGGCTCTGATGAAGCTGAAAGTACCGTACAGGTTGAAGTCGCGGAAGAAGGCCGTCTGCGCACCGACTTTTTCACCAGTGGGCCTCTGTCCACCGATGATGAGCTTTACTACGCGTTTTCTGGTTACTACCGTCACGACGAGGGTCCGTTAGATACAGGACTTGATACCAAGGGTTATCAAGTACGAGGCAACATCAAAAAGCTATTGGACGACGGACACATCACCGTCTACGGGCAAATGATTGACGATCAAGTGCAGTTTTTCTTGCCTCTGCCACTAAGTGGCGGCTCTCGCGACCGTTTAACAGGTAACAATGGCGAAACTGTCTACGTCACTCAAACCGTTGCAGCGGCCGACTTGCGTTATCAAACTGCCGATGGCGAATATGAATCTCCTATCCGCGACGGTGTATCTACCGTGGGTGGCTCACTGGCTATCGACTTTCAAAAAGAACTGAGTGATACCTGGAGTATCAGTGGTAAAGCAAAAGCCGCCGACTACGATCACCAATTCAACTTGTTCTTAGACGGTGATGGCGTGGCTAACTCGCCAGAACCGCTAGATGGGTATGCAGCCAATGCAGCTCGTGGCTTCAATGGACAGTCACTTACTGACCTTTACGGCACGCCTAACTACACATGGACAGAAACAGGCCAAGCCGTTCCTGACGACTATCTACTGTTCGGCAACCGTCTACTCGATCGTACCCGTGACGGTAACTTCTTCAGTACCGAGTTTAACTTAACCGGTCATTTCGATGACATTGGTGGCTTTGAACACACCTTAAACGTCGGTACTTTCTTAATGCGCTCATCGCAGAAAGACTTCAACATCATCACTTCCTATCTTGCTGACTTCAGTAACGGTGGCGATGCCCGACTGGTGGACTTGTCATTCACCGACGCCCAAGGCAATGTCGTGCATTACTCGCAAAACGGTATTACGGGACCGGGTACTTCTTACACGAATCGCGACCTCGAGTCTGACCGCACTGCTCTTTATATTACCGACCAAATGGAAAACGAGCGCTGGGCCATCGACTTAGGTGTCCGTGTTGAACGAGCGGAAGGGTCGATCAAATCAGAGGGCAACGAATGGGTGACGGTTAATAACGACCCAAGTTTGGCACCGAATCTACAAGTCAACCGCACGGGCAATGGGCGTTTTACCTACGGTGAAGTAGGCACGACCGAAGTGGCTGTATCAGGTGCACTTTTATACAAAATGGATGAGCACGACTTAAACTTCTATGCCAATGCGTCATCGGGTTATTTCTTCCCGCAAATTCGCAGTGTGCGATTTGACCAAAACGGCGACCCGCAAAGCTACGAAGGTGAAGATATCCGCCTTGCCGCCATCGGTTTGAAATACTTCCCGAAAGACTTGTATATCGACGCCTCAATTTTTACCGCGGAACTTAAAAACCGCCGTTCAGTCGATTTCGAAAATGGTCCCAATGGCGATGTGGTAGAGCGTGTTGTGTTGCAATCGACTGAGACCATAGGTGCGGAAATTATCGGCCGCTGGAAAATCAATGACAGCTTCAGTATCGACGGTAACATCACTTATCAAGACGCTGAATTCACTGAAAACGGTAACGCAGACGCCGTTGGTAAAGTGCCTCGTCGTCAACCTGACTTCACGGGTAACATTGCGGTTAACTACGACAACGGGTTCGTCGATGCTCGTTTAGGTGTGAGCTACTTTGGTGACGCGTTTGCCAATGACACCAATACGGTGGAACTAGATAGCCACAACATTACAACTCTTGACGCGGGTTACACGTGGGAATTTGACAATGACCAAACGATTCGCGTCGGCGTGGGCGTATGGAACTTGTTCGACAGTGACGGTGTCACCGAAGGTTCACCTCGCCAAGGTAACTCACAGGTCTCTGGTGGTGACTTCTTCGTCGGTCGACCAATACTACCTCGTCGGGTCAGTATTACCGCTCGATACGATTTTTAATTAGCTCTGACTGCTCCAATAGCCTGAATGATATTGGAGACAAAATGCCGGTGACATGTATTTTGCATGCCACTGGCCTTTATATTTTCACCGGTTTTATCAATAACAAGAGTAGTGTGCGTTTATGAATTTTATAGACTACCTGATCATTGGCGGATATTTAGTTGGCTTGCTGGCTATTGGCTTCTTGTGGCGAACCCAAGCAACCGAACAGGACTATTTCCTAGGCGGTAAGAACATGGGTTGGTTTCCACTCACGCTCTCCACTATGGCAACCCAACTATCGGCAATTAGCTTTATCTCCGCTCCCGCATTTGTCGGCATGCGCGAAGGTGGTGGTCTGCAGTGGTTGGCATATGAATTCGCGGTGCCATTGGCGATGATTTTAGTCGCCTTTGTGATTCTTCCCGCGCTGTATCGCTCAGGTGTCGTCAGTATTTACGATTTCCTCGAACGCCGATTTGGCCCCTCTACTCGCTACATGGTGAGTTTTGTGTTCCAACTTGTCCGATCCTTTGGTACAGGTATAGCTGTGTATGCCATCTGTATCATACTGCAAGCCATGTTCGACATGTCTCTTCTCACCTCGATCGTCACTGTAGGTATTATTACGCTCGTCTACTCTACCTCTGGGGGCATGAAAGCCGTGGTATACGGAGACGTGGTGCAAATGGTGCTGATTTTCATTGGGGTCTTATTTGTCGCGGGCTTTGCTATCGCTCAATTAGGAAGTGCGGATTTTTTCTGGCAAAACGTAGAAGCTGACCGATTCAATGCAGTCGTGACTGACGCGTTTGGCTTTTCAGGTGACGAATTTGGTTTGTTACCCATGATTTTTGGCGGCTTCGTGTTGTATGCGTCTTACTACGGCTGCGACCAAACTCAGGCGCAACGGGCGATGTCTGCCAAAAACGATACCGACATCAAAAAACTGTTATTTGCCAATGGTATTTTGCGTTTTCCACTGGTCTTACTGTACTGCATTACTGGGCTCATTGTCGGTGTCGTTGTCAAAACCAGTCCCGAGCTCATGGCTCAAGTGCCAGCGGGAAAGCCCGATTACATGATGCCAGTATTTATCCTTGAATACATGCCTAATGGCGTTATTGGTTTGCTGGTCATCGCTATCTTATCTGCGGCTATGTCCTCGTTATCGTCAACCGTTAACTCATTGGCGGCGGTTACATTGGAAGATTTGTCGGCGATGGGAGTATTAAAAACAGCGGATGAAAGCAGGAAAGTGGTGCATGCCCGCTGGATTTCACTATTTTGGGGCACGCTAATCCTCACACTCTCTCTTTACGCTGGCTCTATTGCCCCGACTGTGATCGAAGCCATAAATAAAGTGGGTTCTGCCCTCTACGGTCCTATTCTGGGAGTGTTCTTATTGGCCATTTTCAAAAATCGCACAAGCGCGCTGGGAGTAAATATTGGCCTACTCACAGGCATGTTATTAAACTTGTACTTCTGGTTGTATGAACCACAAATTTTCTGGATGTGGTGGAACTTCATCGGCTTATTGGTGACTGTGGTCATCGCCTATGCAGTTGCCCTACTCAAACCCAATACAAAAGTCACTGCCCAGGCGCCATCGAGCAAGCTTCATATCTCCAAGCAAGATATTTTAATAACTGGGGGCATTCTGGTGGGATTCTTCGTCTTAGTCGTCGCCCTTAGTTATTCTATCAGCGTCATCGGTCAGTCCATGATCCAATAATCAGCATTGTATGCGACACCTGCTTGAGCAGGTGTCGTTTTGTTACCCTTCATTCCCTAGGTAAATCAGTATGAAACACGAATTAGCAACATCAGCAAAACAGATCTTATTAAGCAACGACAGAAACGGATACACAGTGCCTACCGATGGTTTGTATCCTTATCAATGGAATTGGGATTCGGTATTCGTCGCATTAGGCTTTGCCCAATTTGATCGCAATCGCGCATGGCGTGAAATTGAGATTCTATTCGAATCTCAATGGGACAATGGTATGCAGCCGCATATTATTTTTCATCAAGTGGACCCGAACTACTTTCCCGGCCCCTCAGTATGGCAAACCAATCAACCCAACAAACACACCTCAGGTATTACCCAGCCTCCAGTGGCAGCCTCTATCGTAAGGCAATTATGGGAAAGTGGCGAGGCGTCGGAGCAAGCCAGAATGGAAGCCTTATATCCCAAATTAATGGCTTGGCACGATTGGTTTGCGACCTACCGCGATCCCATGGATAACGGCTTGGTTATGACTACACATCCATGGGAAACAGGCCGTGATAACTCTCCTGAATGGGATTTGCCAATGTCTGGCGTTGACACCTCACAAGTGGGAGAGTATTCCCGTCGTGACCTAAACCAAGTGGATCAGTCTATGCGCCCCACACACGAACAGTACGATCAATACCTTGCCATGGTTTTTTTTGGTCGAGACTGTGGCTGGGATCAAGATGAAATTGTTAAAAATGGCCCATTTCGAGTACTGGATGTGGGTATGAGTCTCATTTTATTGCGAGCAAATCAAGATTTGCTCGCGATGGCACAAGCATTGGGCTTTGAAGAAGACTGTAAGAAGCTGCAAGCAAGGATCACAAAAACTCAGATAGGTATCGACTTTCTGTGGAATGAGAACATTGGTGCGTACTGCTCCTATGATCTTATTGCACAACGCTCATCAGATAGTTTGAGCAATGCGTCATTCCTTGCGTTTTACGCCGATGTTGGCAGTCCCCTCCAGCGACAAAAACTCACCCAACACTTACTCAGAATTAAGGATACTGTCTCCTATTTACTGCCAAGTTGTGATCCGGCGAGTGAGCATTACAATCACATCTTGTATTGGCGTGGTCCAATTTGGGCTGTCGTCAGTTATATGGTCGGACTGGGGTTGATTGAACAAGGCGAGACAAAACTGGGTAATCAAGTGATGCTCGACACCATGGCGGTCATTGAAGCGGGCAACTTTTATGAGTCTTTTTCACCAGATACGGGGGAAGGAACCGGCGGTAAGCAATTTTCATGGTCTGCAGCAATATGGCTACACCTGAACGCCCAGCGAGATACATTTACCCTTCAGGACGAACCCAAAGCAAAATAACAGTCTAAAAGGTGCATCAATACACACCTAAAAACACTAACGAAAAGACGTACACGTCTGGCATCTATATTCGTAGGTGCCACCTTCCTGTGGTCATTTTCATGCACTTACATTCTCAGACTTGTATTCTTCAAGATGACAGATAATCACTTGTTTTGACGAGATTTCTGAAATGATGTCCGCCACCCGCGCAATAGATAAATGGGTCTCATCCAGTAACTCACAGGCGGAGTGTAGTCGCGTGTCATTTAACCAACCCACAAAACTTTTTGAGAAGTTAGCTAAAAAGTGACTAATTCGGCCAGGCGGTTATCACTGGGACGCTCTATCACTGCGTGCTCGATAAATTGATTTTATCCACCTGTGCGAACCGGTGCACTGACCATCATACGCGCTATCTGATTGGCCACTTTAGTACCATAAAAGGTAGCAACTAAGTGCAGACAACAAGCCAGCGCAGCAGCAGTACCCGCTGAAGCGACAATATTTTCCTAGGCGGTAAACAAACGGTTTGAGCCTAGTTTGACTCCGCCAAAACGGACGTTCCGCAAACTCATTCCTGCCCCTTTTCGTGTTACGATAACGTTTCCTATAATTACAGCACCTGAAGTGAAACTGCTACACTCCGCACTATCAAACCACTAGAAAAAACCAACCTATGAAGATGAAATTCAGAAAATACGCCGTTGAAGATAGAGAAGCATTAGTTGATACTTTACTTTCCAACTGCCCAAAGTACTTCATCGAAAGTGATAAGGCTGATTTTCTCGATTTTCTCGATAATTATGCCGATGAAAATTACCTAGTTACAGAAATTGAAGACAAAGTCGTTGGCTGTGGAGGACACTATACAAAAGGTGTTTCAAATGGGATTGCTTGGGTTATAGTTTGAACATAAATCGCTTGGACACAAAAATTTACTTGCGGTAGCAGATAGTTTTTACGCTGAAATTGAGAAGCGTATAAAAGCAGAGGGCCACTTGTATGACATTCAAATCAGTACGACATGGTGAAGTCATTTTCGAGTGGCGATCAACTGGTATATACTTCAGCCCAAAGTCTTCACAGTTGGCACTTTGTAACACAGAAGTGTCCAGAAATGAGTGGGCGGAACGTCTGCTTTTACAATATGATTTAATATACTAAGTTGCTGTTGAACGGCCGACTTTGGCACATAACGGAATTAAAAGCAGCGAGTGATGAATGTCCGTTGTTTGTCTGAAGCGGACTTGCGCAAAAGTTATGTCCAACGTCCGCTTAACGTACTTTTCTGCCGTTTAATTACAAATATTCGAACGGCTGCTATTGGCACAAAGCAGAAGTAGCTAGTCAATAATCTATTCGTCCACAACTTGTCTGAAGCGAACCTTTAATATTCGATTCAAAAATGTCCGCATAACGCTGTAAGACGCCCTAGCCGCTAATTCTATTAACAATAGAAGCTGCTGTATTCATCAAGTGTACTTAAAATGAATTAACGCTAATCTAATAAAAAGCGCCTAAGATCTTGTTCGTGCCGCATTACGTGCAAAGTAAAGGCTTTGTTGTCCTCAAACTTATTAAAAATTCGACAGGGCTTCACATAAAGCTCACGGTAATTTAGAGATGGTAATTCAGAAACTGACTTTCCTGATTTAGGATATTCCTCAAGCATATCTACTTTAGCGAAGACTTCTTTAACCAGTTGCTTTGCCGCAACTAAATTAGATACCGTTATGTATTCAGCAATATTGTCCAAGTCATTTAGAGCAGGTTCTGTCCATACTATTTCAGCCATTTATCCATTTTCTCTTTGGCCTGCTGGTTAGTTAAAACGTCATCATTTCTTATTGCCTGCTCACCTTTTGCAATACCTTCTAGAATCGACATGCGCTTTTGCATCATCTCATAATCATCAACATCGACTAAGTAAGCCGATGGCTGACCATGTTCAGTAATCAAAACAGGCTCTTTTGAAGTATGCAGGTCTTGCAAAATTTTTGTGGCTTGTCTCTTCAATGTAGTAACTAATTCTACTTTCACGATGCAGGCTCCAACTTTCAAATGTATCACTATAGTATCACTTAACGATGACCACACAAGATTTCATTCGCTGAAAGCAGATTTGAAAAGAACTTACCACAATCTTCGCCACTAAAATTAAACAAATCGCCAAACTCATTACGCTGATTGAATACATCAAAACCATTATCAGAATGTTTTAAACCATAGTTCCCATACTCAATTTTTTTCAATCAATTTTAGTTCATAGTGTTTTACAGGAAGCGGGCATTTTACGTTAGAAGTCATGGTAGTTTTTCCCCACAGAGGCTGGGTGTGCGGTAAACACGTAAATGGTGTTATTTTCCAAATCGAATTCTTTGTGAAGTAGTTTCGATTAGCTACTAGTGTTGTATTTGAACATTTTCTGTTCTACTTTCAACTATACAAGGATGACGTCTTTTTGCCGCTTTTCAGTGCTACTGAATAAAGAGTTCTTTGTGATAACAGATCAAAAGGACTCTAATATGAAAAACTTTATGGTATTGCTACTCACAGCTTGCATTCTCTCGGGCTGTATCATTAAAACGAATAAAGTGAATGAAGTTTACGCTGGTAGCACCGCAAACATTGAATTCGATGGAATTGTTGACGTAATTAAAGGAACGAACAAAGATATCAGAATAGTTTTTATACATGGAATGGGGGGATATTCTTCCACCGGAGGTATCAATGACTACTCGCGTGTCATCAACGATTTACGTTCAGCTCTTAAAATAAAAAGTCCCTACATTGATGACTCTCTCGATAGCTTTAGCTACAAGGGTCAAACTCTAACATTCAATGTATTGTGGTGGTTGGACATCACGTCTCAAGCCAAAATCAAACTAAGGGATATTGATGACGACCCTGTATTAAATCCAAATAGAACCGCAACGACAAAGCTCGCGAAAGATAGGCTACTTAATAATGGAATTGTTGACGTGGTCATGTATACGGGTAGTTCCAAAAAGCAAATAATACAAAGAGTTAGAAACCAAGTTTTAGACTTGGAAGAGCAGATTGATGAGAATGAAAAGCTCATTGTTGTCACCTTTAGTCTAGGCTCTAAGATCCTTATTGATGTTCTCAATGAACTGAAGGCGGATGGAGATCATGTTCTAGATAACCGTGTCGACATGATTTATATGATGGCAAACCAAATCGCTCTATTAAATACCGGAGATTCGGTTAACAAAGCTCCGAAAACGTTGTCTGAGAAAATGGCTAGCGATTATGACACACTTCACTCAATCTTAGATGACGGTACTATTGATGCTAGAAATGCTAATCAAAAAAAGAGAGTAATTGCGTTTAGCGATCCTAACGATCTTCTGTCTTACCCAATAGATGAGAGTAGTGTTGGCGAATTAAAAGGCCAATATGCCAATGTTGCGATATCAGTTGCGAGAAAAACCTACAAGGTTCCAGTCCCTGGTGTATACAAATACGGCGTTGTTGATTATTTACAAGCTCACACGGGGTATGTACATGATGAAGTAGTGTCAGATTATCTACTCTTTGGTACGAGTAAGTAACGATTCATTGCTTGGTCTAAATAGACGAAATATGAGTTTCACTTTTTAAAGATTAATGCCTTGCTCAATTTTGCCCGCCAATATTTATGTGTTGGCATAGGGGCCAGCAGCAAAGCTAGCCCAATAGATATAACAATACGCTGTGCCGCAGCATTATTCTGCGGCACTAGCTACTCATCAACGTTGCACTACACTACCCCTTCGCCTGCTATTAAATCGGCGAACCAGGCGGTAGCGGCTCTACTTCAAAAGTACTTGGCCATGCCTTACTTGCCCAATAAGTATCGAACTGTTCTTTCAGTATTTCATACTGATTATCGTCGGCTTCATCGTCTAACCATTCGCTGAATTCAAGAAGAGCAAGTTCGGCCTCCATTCTTACTTCAGGCGCTAGCTTTTCATTAGTAACCGCCTGCATAACAGCGTTCAACGCCACTAACTGTAAGCGTTTTGCTAGTGGGCTTTGTGACTTATTTTTATACCAGTGAACGTTAAGTATTTGCTTCACCAGCATAGAAACGCCTACTTTTTTGCGTCTGTCATTACTACTTCTTGTTTGCCACTCTAAGCGGTTTAAGCGCTCTGGGTGCAATAGTAATTCAAACGCAAAGTTAGATGCTGAAGCAGCGGCAGAAACAGGGTCTAACATTAACCCCATTTTGCCCTTAAAGTGCTCGCGAGTAATATCGTCGCCATAGGCTGTAGGTGGAATAAGGGCGAGTACCGATTCAGGTATAGTCAAGTAATCAGCGGTAGTGGCAGTAATTAACTGCTGCATCGCGCGCTGCTGCACCGCAGGTGCTACAAACTGTTGGCCCTGGGCTTTGGTATAGTCACCTTTGCGTTCGTATTCATACACTAAGCCGCCGACTTGCTTTGCAACGGCTTCTAACTGATAACGGTGGAGTAAGTAAATAGGCACTAAAGCATTTTCAAGCGAGGATAAACTGCTATTTGGGCTTAAGGTGTCTAAACCTAAATTGGCTAACGCCAGTTCGCGCGCTTGTGAAATTTCATCGAAAGCATCTAGCGGATTGCTACCGTTTTCCCACATATGGCCGTTTGCCGATGCATGGCGACTACTGCGGGTATCGGGGTCTGACTTAAAGCTTAATCCCTCATTACGGCCTTTTACGATAATTTTTGCCAAGGCTTCGGTTGCCTCTACGTCGCTGGCAAAGTCTTGATAGCCATACGCTACGGCGTGAATATCCCATGCGCCTATGCCTTTGTCATACGCGCCTTCTAGGCTAATTTTGCCATTTTTAATGCTAATTTTGGGATGAGGATAATCCATCACCGACGCACGGTTGTTTTCACTTGCTGCAAAGTTATGTGCTATGCCTAACGTATGCCCTACTTCGTGAGCAGACAGCTGCCTAATACGATCTAGCGCCATTTCTTGCTGCACAGTGGTGTCGGTATTACCCTCTTTAAACGGGCTTGTTAGGCCTAGGGCAATTAAATAGTCTTGTCTTACACGCAATGAGCCGAGCGTTACGTGACCTTTAATAATTTCACCAGTGCGCGGGTCGACAACCGACGAACCATAAGACCAACCGCGCGTTGCGCGATGTACCCAGTTGATTACGTTATAGCGCACGTCCATTGGGTCGGCACCTTCGGGCAATACTTTCACCTGAAACGCATCTTTGTAGCCTGCGGCTTCATAGGCTTGATTCCACCAGCTCGCCCCTTCTTTAAGCGCGGTCATTACGGGTTCTGGAATACCAGGATCTAGGTAATACACAATAGGCTCTACTGCTTCGCTCATTGCAGCATGCGGGGTTTTCTTGTTTAAACGATGACGGGTAATAAAACGCTGTTCGGTAGGCTCACTTATCGGTGTAGAGTAATCAAAGTAACTGAATTTCCAGTAGCCCGAGTACGGGTGGTACTCTCTGGGCTTGTAATTGTCGTCAGGCAGCGCCACAAACGAATGATGCAAGTGCACCGACAAGCTTTCTGGGTCGGGCGTAACTTGCTGCACGTATTCGCCTGGCTTCTTACCTGCAAAGGTGACTAAAGCCTCTAATTCAGTATTCTTTTCAAACCCTTTGGTTTTAGGTAAATACACGCCGCTTCGCATGTTATCTACGCTAAAACTGCCTTGGTTAGTTCCCGCTAAGCGATTGCCAATGCCGTGAATATCGCTTAATAAGAACGGTGTGTAATCTATTAGACTGGCGCTGTCGTTTTTGGCTACCAGCGTAAAACCTGCGATAACCGAATCAGCAAAGGCTTCATCAATGCTCTGTTTCTCAGCGTCGCTGCCGTGAGCTGCTCGGTATTTGGTGTTGTGCTGCTTTAATAAAACCTTGTTTCCAAATTTTTCAAAGCTTACTAAACGCGTATTGCCTAGCTGGCCGCGATCAAGGCCAATGTCGTTTGAACCTACGCCATACGGCAAACTACTTTGAAACAGGTATTCGGCGTGGTCTGTTGGCACCGCCAAGTAAACTCTGTCGCTTTCATCATCATAGTAAACAGGAATTAGCCCATCTTTTTTGGTCATATCGCTGGTGAATTCACCAATGCTTGGCAGCGCTGCCAATGCGGAAGACGTAGACACGACAAATAATACTGTAATCGCAATGGCCGATTTACCCGATGCTTTTACTTGTCGTGCCGCTTTATGAAAAATGTTCAATTGTAGCATGCAGTTAGTCCTTATTATTGTGAATTTCTAGCCTACCCTATGTGGCGGGTTTTGCCCAAGGTTGTTCATCGTTTAATGCGCTCTTTTTGCTTAGTATTTAGCTGTGAACGGGCTTGGTTTTTACTACCAAAGGTAATGCACTAAAAACGCAACTACATGGAGTAAAGCAGCTGGCATTGACTCTACTCAATTGTAAGTTAAACGTTCAAGAACATAATCGACAACAAATTGTTTGATCTTGGTCAACACCAATCGTTGTTTGACTTGTAGAGGTATTTTACGGCTTATAAAATCCGCCGCCTTGTTTAAAGCGTCTAGTAGCGGTTTTTATCTATGACTTCAAAATTATCACCTAATAGCAGCTCTTCTAACCTACGTGAAGACCCAGATTCAACATTGCCAAAACAAACGTTAATCGCGCCAGAATTGCTTGCACCTGCGGGTAGCTTACGCAACATGCGCTACGCTTTCGCCTATGGCGCTGATGCTGTTTATGCTGGGCAGCCACGCTACTCGCTTCGCGTAAGAAACAACGAATTCAGCCTTGAGAACTTAGCGATAGGCATAGAAGAAGCACATGCTTTAGGTAAAAAGTTCTATGTAGTAAGCAACATTGCCCCCCACAACAGTAAGCTAGGTACCTACTTAAAAGATATTTCACCAGTAATTGCTATGAAGCCCGATGCGTTAATTATGTCAGATCCTGGGCTTATTATGATGGTGCGCGACGCCTTCCCTGAAATGCCTATTCACCTAAGTGTACAGGCCAATGCAGTGAACTATGCCACGGTGAAGTTTTGGCAGAAACAAGGCATAGAGCGCGTTATTTTGTCCCGAGAGCTCTCTTTGGAAGAAATTGAAACTATTCGCGAGCATGTTCCAGACATGGAGTTGGAAGTGTTTGTGCATGGCGCGCTTTGTATGGCGTATTCGGGGCGCTGCTTATTGTCTGGATATATGAATAAGCGCGATCCAAATCAGGGCACTTGTACCAATGCTTGTCGATGGTCTTACGATGTTAAGGCAGGCGAGGAAAACGAAACTGGCGACATCGTTCTAACCAGTGAGATTAATAAGGCAGTTACAGCACCTCAAGTGGTAATTCCTACCCTTGGTGAAGGCACGCCAAGCCCCAAAGTGTTTATGTTAGAAGAAAAGGAAAAGCCTGGAGAACTGATGCCAGCTTTTGAAGACGAACATGGCACCTATATTATGAATTCTAAAGATTTGCGTGCCGTGCAACATGTTGGCAGGTTAACCCAAATGGGCGTGCATAGTTTAAAAATAGAAGGCCGCACTAAATCACATTACTACTGTGCCCGAACCGCTCAAGTCTATAGAAAAGCAATTGACGACGCGGTAGCAGGAAAGCCTTTTGATAGTACATTAATGGGAAGCTTGGAAACTTTAGCTCATCGAGGTTATACCGAGGGTTTCTTGCGTCGCCATGCGCACCACGCGTATCAGAACTATGAGTATGGCCACTCAGTCAGCGATAAACAGCAATTTGTTGGTGAAGTGATTGACCGTTGTGAAGAGTCTGGCTATGCAATTATAAACGTTAAAAACAAATTCTGTGTAGGTGACTCGCTTGAGTTGATGACGCCAAGCGGCAACATTACCTTTACTCTAAATGAGATGCTGGATAAGAGAAACCATTCTATTACGGATGCTAAGGGTTCAGGACACCAAGTAAGAATACCGATACCCAGCGATGTGTCTCTAAACTTTGCCCTACTGCTGCGAAATTTAGATGAAGGCGTTGATACCCGCAATCCGTTTCGAAAAGCACCTAATGCAGTAACACCTGAAAACGTGAGCGAGGCATAATTTATGGCACTGCTTATTCTTAATAGCTGCATAAACTGCGACATGTGCGAACCAGAATGCCCTAATGCAGCTATAAGTATGGGCAATAAAGTGTATGAAATAGACCCTTTGCGCTGTACTGAATGCGTAGGGCATTACGATGCGCCTACTTGCGTAGCGGTATGCCCAATCGATGTTGTTAAGCCCGACCCGCACAATAAAGAGTCACTAGACGAGCTGGCTGAAAAGTTTGTTCGTTTAAACAGTTAGCAAAAAAGTAATTCAGCGAGTTAATTGTACTTCTCAAAGAATTCCCTTGAATCATAACCAAGAGTGGTCCCTAATTGCGGTAAAGTTTGAATTGGCACTACTAATAAGGGGTTTATTTTGAAGTTTGCCTCTCGCGCTACGGCGATTTCTCCGTTTCTTGCTATGGCCTATGGCGAAAAAGCCACGGCACTAGAACAGCAAGGTAAAGATGTTATAAGACTTAATTTAGGCGAGCCTGATTTCGGCGCACCCGCGACAGTGCTCGCGGCAATGAAAGAAAGCTTGAGTGCCCCAGATTTTCCCTATACCTCGGCGCTGGGCATGCCTGAACTACGTGAAGCCATTGCACGTTTTTATGAAGTTAAACATGGCGTAGCGGTAAGCCCTTCTAGAGTGGTAGTTACCGCTGGGGCTTCTGGTGCTTTACTTTTGGCAAGTGCTGCCTTGGTTGAATCAGGCGACAACGTGATATTGGGCGACCCGTCTTACCCCTGTAACCGACGATTTTTAAACGCATTTGGCGCAGAGGTAACGCTGGTGCCAACACGCAGCGAGGATAACTTTCAGCTAACCGCTACAAGTGTTGCTGATAATTGGAAGCACAACACGAAAGGTGTACTTATCGCCACACCTGCCAATCCTACAGGTACGGTTATAGATGTAGAAGAACTGATTAAAATTGGCGAATACTGCAAATCCAAAGGTGGCTTTTTAATTGTTGACGAAATTTACTTGGATCTTTCGCTTTCGGCTAATCTTGATATTCGCGATGATGCATTCGCTTCCCAATCGACCCTGGGCACTAATACCAAACTTCAAACCGTACTTGCCAATACACAGCTTGAAGAAACAGTTGTCGTAATAAACAGTTTTTCCAAATATTTCGGTATGACCGGCTGGCGTCTTGGCTGGTGTGTGGTACCTGAAGCGATGACGCCCATCGTTGAAAAACTCGCGCAGAATTTGTTTATTTGCCCCTCTACCCTATCGCAAAAAGCCGCTCTTGCGTGCTTTACCCCAGAAGCTTTGGCGCAATGCGAGCAAAACCGCCATACGCTAGCAAAGCGAGCTTCCCTGGTTTTTAATGCTCTTGAAAATATGGGGCTTGGTTTAGATGCAAAGCCTGACGGTGCGTTTTACGCCTACATCAATATTAAGCACACAGGGCTAAGTGCAATTGAATTTTGTGATGCCCTACTTTCACAACATCATGTAGCGCTTACGCCGGGTAATGATTTTGGTGAGCACAATGCCAACCATTACGTAAGACTGTCTTTCGCCACTAGCATTGAACGCTTGAAAGAAGGCCTGTCACGGCTGGCTGAGTTTGTAGCGTCATTAAACTAACGGTTTTTACCAGTTACCGTTTAATTTCGTGAATAGACAAATATTACCGAAAAAAATGATAGATATGGGTGCTTGTGCGTATATTGAGTAACGCATATTGATGACACGTGTCGAAACGAAATAAAACAGGATAAAACAATGAGTAACGAACGGGAATTTGATGTAGTTATTTTCGGTGCTACAGGTTTTACGGGCAAATTAGTAGCTGAATATTTTCAGGCGCAGTATGGCAGCGACAGCAGTGTAAAATGGGCAGTGGCAGGTCGTAACGAAGCTAAACTTAATGATGTTAAACAAGAGCTAGGCATTAGCGATAGCGTTGCGAGTATTGTAGCCGACGGTGACGATGCCAACGCACTTGACACAATGACAAAGCGCACAGCCGTTGTACTTACCACTGTTGGGCCGTATCAAATTTACGGCGAAAAGTTACTTTCTGCATGTGTCGATAACGGCACTGGCTATACAGATCTTTGCGGTGAGCCTGCCTGGATGCACCAAATGATCAACAAGTACGAAGCGAAAGCTAAAGAAACCGGCGCAAACATTGTGTTCTCGTGTGGCTTTGATTCTGTGCCTTTTGACCTTGGTGTGCACTACCTTCAAGAACATGCCAAAAAGCAAACTGGCGATGTCATTGAATATGTAAAAGGTCGTGTACGCAAAATGCAGGGCACGTTCTCCGGCGGTACGGCTGCCAGTTTAAAAGCGACCATGGCTGCAGCGCACAAAGACAAGTCAGTCATGGCTGCGCTTATTAATCCGCACTCATTAACCGATGGCGCG
The DNA here is from genome assembly GCF_902705805.1 of Alteromonas alvinellae. NCBI lineage: Bacteria > Pseudomonadati > Pseudomonadota > Gammaproteobacteria > Alteromonadales > Alteromonadaceae > Alteromonas > Alteromonas alvinellae. The sequence continues at coordinate 38,728 of NZ_CACSIH010000158.1, forward strand.
TCAAATCAGCCACAGCCCGATGGCAACAAACCTTACTTCGATGAGCAGTTAGGCACATGGGTTGCACCATTTATTATGGCGGCCATCAATACTAAAAACGTTCATCGCACGAACTACCTGGGCGGATATAGCTACGGCAAGAACTTTCAGTATGATGAAATGATGATGACTGGCCCAGGTGAGAAAGGTGAAGCCATGGCGAATCACGTTGCCAAAGATAAGTCGCTTGCTAGTGATGATGGCCCTAAACCAGGTGAAGGCCCGAGCAAAGAAGAGCGCGAAAATGGCTTTTACGATGTCATGTTTGTGGGTACCGCTGCCAATGGTGATATGCTAGCCGTATCGGTAAAAGGCGACAAAGATCCAGGCTACGGCTCTACCAGTAAAATGATTTCAGAATCTGCTCTTTGCTTGTGCAAAGACGTTAGTTTATCTGGTGGTTTCTTCACACCTGCGGCAGCACTCGGTAACAAGCTTATCAGCCGTTTAGAAGAAAAAGCAGGCTTAACGTTTGCTATCGAGAAATAGCGATTCAAAAAATGAAGGCTGAACACAACTTGCGTTCAGCCTTTTCTCTCTGCGCTAGGTGTTATTGTTGTTTTTTAAGCGAGTACTGCTTTTAATGCTTTAACGCATGCGTCTGTTTCTGCTGGCGTACCCACACTTATTCGCGACCAAGAATCAAAACCGGGCCAGGTGCGCCCTACTACCTTTATACCCTGAGCTTTCATTTTTTCCGCAAACTTGTCGTGCGGCATACCCGTATCCATGTAAATGAAATTCCCTTGTGGATTCGGCGCATACGGCTGCTTTAATTCTTTGGCAACTTTTACTAACTTTTCGCGCTCAGTTTTAATCCGTGAGCGCATGGTGTTTAGGTTCGCGTGGTCATCCATGCTAGCCATACCCGCTACTAATGCCAAGTAATTCACACCACCCATGCGCAGCATACCGCCCATTGTTTTAGCTTGCTCAGCAGGCATGATGGCGTAACCGAGACGCTGTCCCGCCATGGCGTGAATTTTAGAGAAGGTGCGGCAAATCACCACGTTGTACCCTTCAGCTACTAGCTTCGATTGCACATTTGCGGGGTAAGCATCAGACATTTCAATGTAGGCTTCATCGATGAAAACCTGTGCTTTTTTCGATACGCGTTTTGCAAAAGCGGTAAGCTTCGCCGCATCTACCATGCTCCCTGTCGGGTTATTTGGATTACATACGTACACAGCAGTCGTATCTTCGGTTACTGCTGCTTCAATTGCATCTAGATCAAAAGTCATATCATTGGCTAACGGCACGTAGGTCACGTCTGCCCCCATAAACTCAGCGCCCCGTGGTACGCCTTCGTAGGTTGCCATAGACGTTACCAGCTTATTGCCGTTTTTGGTGATCCAGTCCGCATAGCCAAAAAGAATAGGTGAAGATCCATTCGTAATTACGATTTGCTCAGCAGATACGCCTTCTTGCTCAGCAATTTTTTGCGCTAACACTTCAACCGTAGCGTCGGTATAACGCGCTAGGTTTAAAAGCTCGCTTTGCATTGCCTTTGCGGCTTTTTTTGACGGCCCAAAGGCGTTTTCATTTGACGATAAGCGAATAAGACCATCGTTTACATTGGGGGTAGCAGACGGGAAGTGTTCAGTTTGCATCCCTGCGGCACGAAGGTCGCCCATAATACTGTCAACGCTGGTCGTTAGCGCTACTGCTCCTGCACCTAATCCCACTGACTTTAACCAATTACGGCGTGAAGAATTCACGGTGCTCTGTTGTTCATTTTTATTCATATTTCGCTCTGTCTTCCGTCTACATTCACTTTAGACTAAAGGCTTAATTTTAAACGCGCAATAGCATAAAAACGCTAAACCATTGACATAAATGCACTTTCTACGTGCATGTGGCGCACTAAAATTGACAACATAAGAAGTTTTAACGCGTTAAGTCGTTACATTACGGTGCAGCGTTATTTTGTCGTTTTTAGCGTTTGCGATGAATGACATTTTTTCTGATGTTAAAGGCGTAGCACTCTCTCGCTATTGGTTCTTCGCACTTGAAGCCTGTCTTTTAAACGACTGTGTAATCCATCTATGTAAATACAAAGTAAGAATTACGGCGAAACATTAATCGATTACTCAGTATGCAAAACAGGAGTTAAATATGGCTAAGGACCACGGCAACCAAATTAAAAACGACGACACTTACGAAGCCCTTCGCGAGGAAGGCTATAGCAAAGAGAAGTCGGCGCGCATTGCCAATGCGAAAGCCAATAGCGAACAAACGCCTTCTAAAGATGGTGGAAAAGGCAAAAAGTACGAGGATCGCACTAAAGAGGAACTGTATCAAAAGGCCAAGGAAGTCGGCATTGAAGGTCGCTCTAACATGAGCAAAGACGAATTAATTGATGCGTTACGCAATCATTAGTGGCGGATAGACCGCCACATACAAAAACTGGTCACTGTGGCGGTGATGATTACGTTTTATCAGACACGTATAATTTGTGCATTTCGTGGCAAACCTCAACTTCAAGTAAAGATCTTCCGCCTCAATAGTAGGCGACTAGCTCTTCGCCGCCCAGTACATGACAATATTTCATGATAAAATGAAAATAAGTCATTTTTATTCATAGTTAAATCAACGTATAACGTGTTCATAGCTTTTACAGCAGTCTCACTACTCGGTTTAACTTTAGGAATAGAAGCGCATTCTCATGAACAACAACGTGAACACAGATTTCTCTTTTACTATTAACAGCGTTCAGTTTAATGAAGATTATCGCCCTTCAGACAACACACGCATCACCACCAACTTCGCCAATTTAGCTCGTGGTCAACGCCGCAAAGAAAATTTGCGCGATGCACTAAGCATGATAAACAACCGCTTTAATGCACTGGCTAGCTGGGATAATGAAAGTGGCGATCGCTATGCCGTCGAACTTGAAATTGTGTCGGTAGATATCGACGTTGAGGGTAACGGCAACACATTCCCAACTATCGAAATCTTACAAACCAATATCATTGACAAAAAAACGGGTAAACGCACTCAAGGTATTGTAGGAAACAACTTCTCGTCTTATGTTCGCGATTATGACTTTAGCGTTCGTCTATCTAATCACAATCGTGGCCAGTCTTCGTTCAGTGTCCCTGCCGATTTTGGTGATTTGCACGGAAAGTTGTTTAAGTATTTCGTTAATTCAGAGGCCTATAAAGCACATTTTTCAAAGCTGCCGGTCATTTGTTTAAGCGTTTCCGACAATAAAACCTACCGTCGAACAGAAAATCAGCACCCCGTTTTAGGTGTTGAATATCAGCCTAATGAATCATCACTAACTGAACAGTATTTCAAGAAGATGGGCTTAAACGTGCGCTATTTCATGCCACCAAACAGTGCTGCTCCTTTTGCATTTTATTTCTTTGGTGATTTGTTAAACGACTACACCAATTTAGAACTTATCAGCACTATTGCTACGATGGAGACCTTCCAGAAAATTTATCGCCCTGAGATTTATAACGCTAACGCCCAGGCAGGTTTAAGCTACAAACCAAACTTGAAAAATAGCGATCACTCAGTGACTCGCATTGTTTATGACCGTGAAGAGCGGACTCATCTAGCCGTTGAACAAGGCAAGTTCGTAGAAGAGAACTTTATAAAGCCTTATCAACACAAGTTAGCGCAATTCACAGCAAGCTACGCTTGTTAAGTTCATTTAGATACTTGCGATATTCAAACCGCACATGTTGCGACTACAAAACTATGATAAGGGCAGCACGTTCTGCCCTTCGCGCATCCATACAAATTATCGATTAGAAGAAAGCGAATCACATGAAAAAACTACTCCCCACTTCAATTGCAGGCAGTCTTCCAAAACCATCGTGGCTTGCACAGCCTGAAACCCTGTGGTCGCCTTGGAAGCTAGAAGATGAAGCATTAGAGGAAGGCAAAAAAGACGCGCTTCGCGTTACGCTTCAGGAACAAACTCTATCAGGCATCGATATTGTGTGTGACGGTGAGCAAACCCGTCAGCATTTTGTAACTACCTTTATTGAGCACCTAGACGGTGTTGATTTTGAAAACCGTAAAACCGTACGTATTCGCAATCGCTACGACGCTAGCGTACCTGTCGTTACCCAAGCTGTTACACGGCCAAAATCAGTGTTCGTTGAAGACGCAAAGTTCTTAAGGAGCCAAACCGATCAGCCCATAAAATGGGCGTTACCTGGCCCTATGACGATGGTTGATACGCTGTACGACGACCATTATAAAAGTCGCGAAAAGCTTGCGTGGGAGTTTGCCAAAATACTAAACCAAGAGGCAAAGGAGCTTGAGGCTGCTGGTGTAGACATTATCCAGTTTGATGAACCTTCGTTTAACGTATTTTTCGATGAAGTCAATGAATGGGGTATTGCCGCATTAGAAAGAGCCATTGAAGGGCTTAAATGCGAAACTGCGGTACACATTTGCTACGGATATGGCATCAAAGCGAATACCGACTGGAAGAAGACATTGGGCTCTGAGTGGCGACAATATGAGGAGAGCTTTCCTAAGCTAGCAAAATCCAATATTGATATGGTTTCTCTGGAGTGCCATAACTCTCATGTACCAATTGAGCTAATCTCGCTTCTTAAAGGCAAAAAAGTGATGGTGGGCGCTATTGATGTTGCAACTGACACAATAGAGACACCAGAAGAAGTAGCAGCTACATTACGTGAAGCATTAAAGTACGTGGATGCCGACAAACTCTACCCTTGTACAAACTGTGGTATGGCCCCTCTTTCTCGACAGGTTGCTCGAGGCAAGCTTGAGGCGCTCAGCGCTGGCGCTGAAATAGTAAGGCAGGAATTAGCTCAGAAGCTCAGTGCTTAATACGCCTCAAAACTTTTGTTAAGCAAGAGCATTTTGAAAGCGCACTAAAGCCCACATCAACGTGGGCTTTTTTATTTCTAGCGGTTAAAAAGAGTATCAGCGTTATTCTCATCTTTTCGACCTTATTTAAGGTTAACTCCCCCACATTATTTATAGTTTCCACAGAATCAAGGATAATTAAAAACATCATAAAGAAATAAGAGAGAAAATATAACACATAGAGAAGTAACGAATATTTAACTTATGAGCAACATTAGTAATTACCTGATTTAAAACAGCGACAAAACAACTATTATTCACGTTAAAAAAGAAACTTTAATATACACCAGGGTGAGAGCATGAATGCTTAATTTTT
>NZ_CACSIH010000159.1:0-74715 GCF_902705805.1 Alteromonas alvinellae
TGTGGGGATACCTCAGACTCTGACCCCATTATTGGGAGGCGCTTTTTGCCTGCATAGTGACGGGTACCCTGTTGGATAGTAGTAGATAAACCATGCTGGCGATGATTAACCCTACAAACCATGCGTAGGCGTAAAGCGTATCGAAAACGGCTGGCACGCTTTCTACAAACCCTGCCGCGTGCATAAAGCCAGGAATATTAGGCAAAATACCAATAACAAGTGCAGTCACCCCCGCCATGTTCCAACCGTTGTTCGCGCAATATTCGCCAGTGTGTTGAAATAGCGCATCTATGTTTAAGGTCGATTTTCTTAAGATAAAATAGTCGGCAATTAGAATACCCGCGATAGGGCCAAGTAGCGCAGAATATCCCGTAAGCCAAGTAAATAAATAGCCACCCGCGGTTTCAAGCAGCTTCCAGGGGAAGATAGCGACGCCGATACCAGCGGTTATATAGCCACCCATTTTGAAGCTTATTTTTGAAGGCGCCATATTCGAAAAACCATAGGCTGGGGCTACCATGTTAGCGGCTAAATTTGTGGTTAACGTGGCAAGTGCTAACGCAGCAAGCGCCAACACAACCCCCATGCCGCCCATTCGACCGGCAAGTGCCACAGGGTCCCAAATAGCTTCACCGTAAATGGTTACGGTTGCTGACGTTACCGCTACACCGATAAAGGCAAACAGCGCCATAGGTAACGGCAAACCAATAGCTTGGCCTAACATTTGGTCTTTTTGTGATTTTGCAAAACGCGTGAAATCGGGAATGTTCAACGCCATGGTTGCCCAGAAGCCCACCATGGAGGTTAAGCCCGCGAAGAAGGCTGTCCAAAACTGCCCTTCTTTGGCTCCACCTTCAACAAACTGAGACGGCGTTGACAACATTTCGCCAAACCCACCAGCATTAACGTATGCCCAACCAAGAAGCGCTAAGCCCATTAAGATCAAAAATGGTGCAGCAAAAGTTTCAAGCCAACGAATAGATTCGGTGCCGTGTTTTATAAAAACCAAATGCATCGCCCAGAAAGCGAAGAAGCACAGAGTTTGTGTGATATCGATACCTAAAAATGGTAGTGCCTGCCCCACAAATGCGTCGCCGCTCACGCTATTTAAAATAACGTAAATGGCACTGCCGCCTACCCATGTGTTAATTCCAAACCAGCCACATGCAACAAGCCCTCGGGCCAAAGCAGGAATTTTCGCGCCTTTGGTGCCAAATGCGCTACGTAATAATACGGGAAAAGGTAAGCCGTATTTTGCACCTGCATGACCAATTAGCATCATAGGTACAAGCACGATGATGTTGCCCAACAGTACGGTGATAACCGCTTGATACCAATTCATGCCTTCTGATACCAGACCGGCAGATAAGAGGTAAGTAGGTACACAAACCACCATCGCAACCCATAATGCCGCATAGTCTTTCCACACCCAGGTTCTGGTTTCCGCGTTGGTTGGCGCTAAATCTTCATTCCATAAATCGCCATCGTAATGGGAAGGTTTTGTCATGGTCTGATTGTTGGTGTTATCCACGATCTATTTCCTTATTGGGTTTGCTATTACTTGTTGCTTCTTTTTACACAGCGTCATGCTCGGCAAAGCGGTAGGTTAAAAAATGCATCAGCGCTCTCAACGGCGTAACGATTAGATTAGAGGCTCGCTGCTAACCTTTATTGGGGCTTGCTGATCTTTGGTGTACAACAAAGGTCAACAGCCCCTAGCAAAAAAGAAAAGCAAAAATACTGCCGCTTCGCGCGCTTTGTTAACGCAAAACCTAAATACCGTTTTGCTACGTCGGTATTTAGGTTAGCTACGCACGTTTCTTTTTAGAAGTAGGTAATACGCTTTATATTGTTAAATAAAGCGCAACTACGCTAATTAGAAATTACGTCTTACCGTTACGCCATACGTCCTAGGCTTCGCATAGGAAATCTGGCTGGTTCCATAAAAACCAGTTACGTCAAAGCCAATTAGTTCATGGTCTGAGTCAAACAGGTTATCTATATAAGCCGCTATTAGCCATTTGTCCTCAGCGTCTACCCAGGTTAAACGAGTATCAGCCGTGGCATATCTATCAATTTCATGAGCGGTAAAATTCCGCGCATTATGAAAGGTTTCCGACTGATAATTGGCTGACAGTTGGGCTGCCATATTGCCGTCGAAGGCGTCCCAGTTATAGCGAAGCATGGCAGACGCTTGATACTCTGGTGTAAATGGCGGTGTTGTATCAGCAAAGTACCCAGAAGCCACTTCTAAGTCTTCAACCACTGCATCGGTATATGAAAAGTTAACCATTACATCTAAGCTGTCTGTCGGGGTCAAGAACACTTCTAATTCAACGCCGCTAAATGAGGCTTCTTCGTTTGACACCACCCCCGCATTATTCACCCACGAAAACGACTGGTAATCGCTGTAGTCATAATAAAAAACATTGGCATTAAAAACGCCGCTTCCCTGCATAAAACTGTGCTTTAAACCCGCTTCATACGCAGTAAGCTCTTCAGGTTCGTATAAGCTGAAACCTCCTTGAAGCGGGGCATTGAAACTCCCCGCTTTTACGCCCCGATTGATGCCTGCATAGTACAAGCTATTACCCACACTGTATTCCAGCTGTAGCTTGGCCGACCACAGATTTTGATCGTTAGAATTGACCAAAGTTTCTAAAGATGTTGTTGTGGTATCAATTTCAATGACGCGGTCGTTAGTATTCTCGTTTTGATACACATTACCCACAAAGTCTTTATCTTCACGGGTATAGCGTAAGCCACCAACCAGAACAAGGTCGTCAGTCAAGCTATAGTCTATTTGCCCAAATACAGAATAAGACTCGGTTTCAAGAAACACTAAAGTGTTATTTTCTTCACCGCCCAAGAAAAAGGTGGTGGGTGAACCCGCCAAGCCTTGGCTATAGTCTGTATCGATAGACAGATAATAAAGCCCCCCAACCCATTTCAAGTCAGCAGTTTCACCAGAAAAGCGAAACTCTTGGCTAAACTGCTCTATGGTGCTGTTGGACTGGAAAATAAGTTCGGGTGACGCGGTTTGGTCGGAGTCGAGGCCAACGGTACGTTTAAATTCTTTATAATCAGACATGGCGAAGAAATCGAATTCTTCGAAGGCATAGTCTAATGTTGCTGCAAGCCCTTTCGATTTGATTTTGTTTTGATCATCAAAAGCGAAGTCTTTATTTACTTTATTACCCGAACCATCAGGGTCGAAGTTACCGTTGAAGTCGCCGCCTTGCACAGGACGGAAAGGGTCGCCATTGAAGTTGCCGTCTACGCACACACCAGATTGAATAGTGTCACAGCCTAGCGGGTCGTCAGCAGCATAAATAACGTCAATTACATTGCCGTCGGCATCTTTTATCTCGGTGGTGTTCACCACCTGATAAGGGCCTTCACTTTTGGTTGTATCTGACCAGTTACCGCTTAGTAGCAGCGAGCCTTCTTCGCCAATGTCAAACAGTAACTGAGCACGAAATGCTTTGGTATCATCGTTGTACCCATCTTCACCGCCTCCCACAGAGCCTAAACGGGTATCGGGTGCAGCACCGTCTTCATAAATATTCTCTAGTATCTCACCTTGCTGGTTGGTAAACCCAGAAAAGCGACCATAAATGCCGTCTGCTATTTCGCCTGATATCGCCCCTTCGAAGCGGTATTGTTCGAAACGTGCAGCAGTAAATTCCGCGTAGCCTTCTGTATCTGCAGTGGGCTTGGCAGTGATCGTATTAACCAGTCCGCCTGTGGCATTTCTTCCGAATAGTGTTCCCTGTGGGCCTTTGAGAATTTCGATGCGAGCCACATCGAATAAACCAAAGGTTTGTGCTTGCGTACTTGCTAAATAGCCACCGTCAACGTATACGGCCACCGGCGCTTCCGCCAAGTCAGCGTAATCGTTTTGCACCACGCCTCGAATATTGAAAATAGCACGCTGACCACCAATATCACCGGCCAACGATACGCCAGGGGTAAACGCGATAAGCTCAGTACTACTTTCAAGGCCAAGTGCCTCTAGTTGTTCACCAGAAAACGCAGTAATAGCGATCCCTACATCGCTTATATTCTCGTTGCGCTTTTGCGCGGTAACTTCAATGCTTTCCCAAACATTCTCTGCAGCAAAGGCCGCTGGCGTACTTAACGCCATAGCTACGGTTAACGCCAGCAGACGCTTGTGTGTGTTTAACGTATGCATGTTTTACTCTCGTTTATAGTTCTTTTTAACAAGCCTTGCGGCGGTGTTGTCCCGATATTTTTATAAGAGTAACGGTCGACGTGAACTGCATATCGATTGCCACTGGGGTGCAAACCTAAGGCAGGACTGGAGAGGAACTGCCAAAGGCTTGCGGTTTTAAATTGTTATTATTGATGGCTCATGGCTGAGCCTAAATCTCTGTTCTTTTACCTGCTGCGAGCAACTATTTGTCATAAAGGCATAATAGTTACCTGGCGTGGGTAAAGTACTTATGGTCATTTATGGTTAATCAAGATCAATACGCCATGACATTAACTTGGAAATGAAAAGCTCACTCCTTCTCGAATGCCGCTTGAAGGCCAACGTTGAGTAATGGTTTTGCGTTTGGTGTAAAAGCGTACGCCATCCGGGCCGTATGCGTGAAGGTCACCAAAGAGTGAGCGCTTCCAACCACCAAAGCTGTGATAAGACACGGGCACTGGCAGCGGTACGCTTATGCCTACCATGCCCACTTGGATATTGTCTGAGAAGTAGCGGGCAGCCTCGCCATCTCGGGTGAAAATACACGTACCATTGCCGTATTCATGGCTGTCAATGAGCTGCATGGCTTGTTCCATGCTTTTAACGCGCATAACTTGTAGTACAGGGCCAAAAATCTCAGCTTTGTAGCTGGCCATTTCCGGCGTAACCTTGTCGATAAGCGTTGCACCTAAGAAGAACCCCGTTTCGTAGCCTTTTACGCTAGGGTTTCTGCCATCAACGACTACATCAGCCCCTTGCTCAGCCGCACTGGTTATGTAGCCTTCTACTTTCTCTTTGTGCTGAAGTGTAATAAGCGGGCCGAAATCGTTAGTCGCATCGTCAAAAGCCCCTACTTTTAAGCTTTCCATGGCTGATTGCATTTTATCTACAATTTCATCTGCCACTTTGTCACCTACGGCAACCACGACAGACAACGCCATGCAGCGCTCGCCTGACGAGCCAAAAGCAGCACCTAAAAGCTGATTCACTGCGTTGTCGATGTCGGCATCGGGCATCACAATAGCGTGGTTTTTAGCGCCACCTAATGCTTGGCAGCGCTTGCCATTAGCATTGGCTTTCGAATAGATGTATTCGGCGATGGGCGTTGAACCCACAAAACTCACTGCTTTAATGCGCTCGTCATCAAGTATTTGATCAACCGCTTCTTTGTCGCCATTTATAACGTTAAAAACGCCGTCGGGTAGCCCTGCTTCTTTAAGTAGCTTTGCTAGGAAAATAGCGCAGCTTGGATCTCGCTCAGAGGGTTTTAAAACAAAGGTGTTGCCGCATACAATGGCAAGCGGAAACATCCAAAGGGGCACCATGGCCGGAAAGTTAAATGGTGTAATTCCCGCCACCACGCCAAGAGGCTGAAACTCGCTCCAAGAGTCTATGCTTGGCCCAACATTTTTACTGTGCTCGCCCTTTAACAACTGGGGGGCACCGCAGGCAAACTCAACATTTTCGATACCGCGCTGTAATTCGCCTGCCGCGTCGTGGCTTATTTTGCCGTGCTCCGCACCAATTAACGCAATAATTTCATCGGCATGCTCTTCAAGTAAGCTTTTAAATTTGAACATAACGCGAGCGCGCTTACTCACTGGCGTATTACGCCACTCAACAAACGCATTTTGCGCGCTGACGATAGCGTCGTTTACCGTCGCTTTTGACGCCAGTAAAACCAGTTTTTCTGCCTCGCCCGTCGCTGGGTTATAGACATCTTGCATGCGCCCCTTTGGGGTACAGGTTTCACTGTTAATAAAGTGGCCTACTACTTTCATTATTTGTCTAATCCTTTAATTATGCGTCTTTGCACGCGCTGTGATAGCCGCGCTGATAATATAAAAGCGCGTCGGCTTCTGGGTCTTGCTTGATATCCACCACCTGGCAAAAAATAACGTCGTGAGTGGCCACACTTTTAACGTCTGTAATTATGCAATCGAAGCTTACTGCAGCATCGGCAAGTCTTGGGCAGCCGGTCGTCGATTCAACCCAATCACCAATTTCAAAGCGTTCGTTCATGGGCGCTTTACCACCGAATGTGTTTGAAATTAACTGATGCTGTGAGGTAAGGGTGTTGATAACCAAATGCGTGCTGTTTTTGAAAACCTGATGTACAGACGCACCGCGATTCAAACAAACCAGCAAAGTTGCAGGAGTATCGCTTACACTACATACGGCGGTCGCCGTAAAGCCTGCACGCCCTTCTGGGCCAATGGTTGTAACGACGTTTACCGCTGCCGCTAAACTCGACATACCTTCTCGATAAGCTTCGGGAGTTACCGGGGGAAGCACTTCTGTTACTGCGTTTTTTATTGCTGTAATAGTCATACAAATATCCTTTAAGTTGGCGTTACACGATTTGGCAGGCTTGCTCGAAACTTAAACGAGGCAAGCGTTTATGTAATTTCTCTTTATCGCCGTAGCCAATGTTCAGTAAGAAATTCACTTTCCACGTGCTATCAGAAAAGAAAGTCTCGTTGAGTAATGTAGGGTTAAAGCCAGACATGGCGCCAGCGTCAAGGCCTAAGGCACGAACGGCGCTTATTAAGTAAGCCCCTTGCATAGAGCTATTGCGCATGGCAGTCTCATTGGCCGCTTCTGGGCTTGAAGTAAACCAGCTTTTCGCATCTGCATAAGGGAATAAGGTAGGAAGCTCTTCGTAGAACTCTTCGTCGTAGGCCACTATAACCGTACAGGGTGCGGTCATGGTTTGCTCAACATTACCGCTTGAAAGGCAAGGTTTGAGCTTCTCTCTCCCTTCATCTGAGGTAATAAAAACAAATCGCGCTGGGCTACAATTCGCCGATGTCGAGCCCACTTTTACTAAATCGTACAGCTGTTTCAACACGGCTTCTGAAATAGGTTTGTCGTGCCATTTGGTGTGGGTATGCGCATCGGTAAAGAGTTGGGCTAGTCCAGCCTCGGCAAGCGGGCTAGTTGCTTTAAACTCTGTATTTTGTGTATCAGTCATTTTAAATTCATTCCAGTTTTATCAGATCTTTTAAGCGCTACGCTATGCTCTCGGTTTTTACGCTTAGCGCTTTTTTAGCTATCACGTTATTGAAGCTGTAGCTTTGCAGCTTGTTTACAATGCATACGCCTCATCAGTTGAGAAACACCTCATAGCTTGATGCAGTGTCGTGTTCACGTTAGGCCACTTGCCCTAAATAGCTGCGCAGCAGTTCATTAAACGCAATTGGGTTTGTAATGCTTGATGCATGCCCGCCGTATTCCATGACCGACAATTCGGCGTTGGGCATAGCTTCAGCCAACATCTGTGAACGCTGCCACGGCACCAAGGTATCGTCTTTGTTGGCAAGCGCTAACGTTGGTGTGGTGATGGCGTGCAAACTCTTATCAATATTGAACGTACTAAGGGCACCAATGCGGGCGAGCAGATTTTCTTCGTTAGGGAAATGGTTGAGTAAGTGCGCCTCTTCCTCTGCCAAGTGGGCGGCATTCGCGGCTATCCAATCAGGCGGAAACAGCAGCAGCGCCTGAAGTTGCAAATACATGTCCTTTCTGCCTGCCGCCAATAACGCTTTGCGTATATTAAAGCAGCGCAATGTGTGCGGATTTGGACTGCTCCACGCATTTACCAGCACTAAACTTTGTAAAAGCTTAGGTTTAGACAAAGCAAGCTCAAGCCCCACCAAACCACCCAGCGCGTGACCGACGAAATGGCACGCTTGCACTTCAAGTTTTCTAAGAAGTGCAGCGAGTTCATCCGTCATATTTGAAATGCTGTAATTCGCTGGCAAGTCACCCACACTTTTGTTCGTGCCATAGTGATCGTAAGTAATCACTCTGTAATCTTGGGTAAAGTCAGCCAGTTGAGGCTGCCAAAATTTTGCTGCCCCGCCCAGTCCAGAACTAAACACAATCGTAGGTGCGTCGGGCGACGTTAAACCGTGAATCTCGTAATGTAACTTGTTGCCCACTTCACCGTTCATTTCGCCGCTCATGTGGGCGTAGCCTGCCTGCGCATCAGAATGCATAAAGCTCACCTATATAAAACCAATGGGCGCAGTTCGCGGGTAGTCCAAACATAACCGTCTACTCAATGTGCGCTACAGATGCGATTTCAATTAAGGCCTCTGGTTTTACCAGCCCAACTTTAATGCAGTAACGCGCCGGTTTTTCACCTGGAAAGTATTCGGCATACACCTTGTTTACCGCGGCATAGTCATCCCAATCGGTAATAAAAATTGAGTTAAAGGTGACGTCATCCATAGTGCCGCCCGCTTCTTCGATAACACTTTTAATCGTTTCTAAAACGTGGCGCGTTTGTGCCTCAGCATCGCCCACGTGGACTACGTCGTTGTTTTCATCAAACGGTAAGGTACCTGACACATACAGAATATTGTCAGCCATAGAGCCTGGAACAAAAGGGGCTATTGGCGTTGATGTACCTGCTGGAATAATGGCTTTCTTTGGCATGTTCTTATCCTTTTCATTGCGCTTTCTATGCATTGCTGCCTAGCGCCTATAAATGGTTTATTTCAAATCGTGTAAACTGATTTATCGCGTTGTTTTTGTCTGTCTAGCTAGTTGAAGCTAAGAAGAAACGCCTAACTCGCCCCTTCAAACACTTCACAGAACTGCGCGGTGGTAGACACCCACCCGAAAAACGTCTGAATGTTGAAAAGTGAGGCCTCGTGAATATCTGGCGGGCCAGCTTGATATGCCGCATCGGCCAGCACCACACCAAAATATTCCAGGTGAAAGCCATCGCGCAGCGTCGACTCCACACACACGTTAGTGGCAATGCCGGTAAACACTAAGTTGCGAATACCGCGTGCGCGCAGCATGCTGTCTAGATTGGTGTTATAAAAACCGCTGTAACGTGTTTTAGGGATAACGATATCGTCGGCTTGAGGCTTTAATGCGTCTACGAGTGCATAGTCCCAAGTGCCTTTGGCAAGCAAACTGCCCTTAAGCTCTGGTTGTTTACGCATGGTTTTAAGGGCATTAGATTTATACCAGTTCGGCGAACCTGGGCCGCCCGCCTCTTTATAGTCGGCATCCCATCCATTTTGTAAAAACACCACCGGCATACCAACAGCCCGCGCCGTTTCCAGCACTTTAATGGTATTCTCAATGACTGGTGCCGTGGTAGACACATCAAAACCCGCTTTATCTAAGTAACCGTTTTTACTGGCATAAGCGTTTTGCAAATCCACCACAATTACAGCAGTTTCCGCAGGGTTTAACGTCAACGGTTCAGGCTTAGCTGGTAGTACGGGCTGCCCTGTTTGGCGCGCTTGAAAGCACCCTGACACTTCAAATACTTCACCGGCAGACATTAGGCGGCTCCCGATGTTTCAAGTAGATGCTGACGGGACTTCATTAACGGCTGAATTTTAGTGCCGAAATCATCCATACCTTTAAGGAAGTCATCAAAGGTAAGCAGTACACCTTCACAGCCTGGCACCGTCGCTATTTCATCAAGCATAGAAGCGACTGATTCGTAAGAACCAACAAGGGTACCCATATTCAGGTTTACTGCTGAGGTTGGGTTGGTCATGTCTCGGATGTTAGTGTCTTTACCCGATTTCTTATCAGCAGCTCCTTGCGTTGCCATCCAGTCCAACGCTGACTGATCTTTGCCGTCTTTATAGCTTTCCCATTTCGCCATGGCGGCTTCATCCGTCTCATCGGCAATAACCATGATAAGTACCGCTGAACCTACGCTGCGACCGTGTTTTTCAGCCGCTTCAGTTAAGCGCGCTGCGGTTGGTGCAAAAGCGGTAGGTGTATTTACGCCTTTACCAAAGCAGAAATTATAGTCGGCATGACGGGCAGAGAAATCCATGCCTGCTGCGCTTTGACCGGCACAGATAAGTGGAATTTTTCGCTGTGGCTTGGGCAACATTCGGCAATCATCCATTTGGAAATGCTCGCCTTTAAAATCGCTTTTTCCGGTTTCCCATAATTCTTTGACTACCTGAATGTATTCATCCAAATACTCATAGCGGTTACCGAAAAATTCATCGCCCGGCCACATACCCATTTGCGAGTATTCAGGGCGTTGCCAGCCAGTCACTAGGTTTACGCCAAAACGTCCGTTGGAGATAGAGTCGATGGTACTGGCCATGCGCGCCATGATTGCAGGCGGCAAGACTAGTGTGGCAGCCGTGGCATATAGTTGAATTTTTGAGGTAACAGCGGCAAGGCCTGCCATTAACGTAAACGACTCTAAGTTGTAGTCCCAAAATTCGGTTTCACCGCCAAACCCTCGTAGCTTGATCATAGAGAGCGCAAAATCCATATCGTACTTTTCAGCCTTCATTACAATCTCTTTGTTGAGATCGAAGGAAGGTTTGAACTGAGGCGAATTTTTCGAAATTAGCCAGCCGTTGTTCCCAATCGGAATAAATACACCTATATCCATGTTGTACCTCTGCTTGTATGCGTTTTAAGCGGTTTATCCCGCTTTTTTTAAGGTTGCCGAATTCAAAACATTGAAGTGGCGGTATACTTAGTGAACAGCATAAAGCAGGCCAATTTATTTAATCTATAAAATTCAGTAACTTAAAAATTTCAACACACCAAATTGGACTTAGTGGTTCAATTTGGAACACCAAGTCCAGTGCAATTGAACTTAATTGGTGCATATTTGTGCAAATGGGTTTATAGCGACGAAAACTCCACGTAAACTAAGCGCCTGATCACGGAAATTCCGGTAAAGAAGAGACAAGTAGTGAGTAAATCTGAAGGTCAAACAATTACGAAATCAGCGAGAGCATTTAGCCCGACCACGCAAAAGCGAAGAGAAAAAGCGTTATTAGAAAAGCGTACTCGCATTATGGATGCTGCCCTTTCCTTGTTCTCAAAGAACGGCGTGAGTGGCACCACTGTAGAGCAAGTATCGGAACTAGCGAATGTCTCAAAAAGTAATTTACTGTATTACTTTAAAAGTAAAGAGGGTTTGTACTTATCGGTTATTACCCACCTTTTAGATGTGTGGTTAACGCCCCTTCAGAGCTTTTCAGCAGAACAAGACCCTATAGAAACCCTGAGCGACTACATTAAAGTAAAACTTGAAATGTCGAGGGACAATCCCGCTGAATCTAAGCTTTTTTGTATGGAAGTGGTACAAGGTGCCCCTCTTTTAATAAAGGAATTAGAAACGCCGCTCAAAACACTGCTGGACGCGAAAAGCGCCGTCATTATCGAATGGATTGAAGCGGGTAAGCTAAAGCCTGTTGATCCTATACACTTGATATTCAGCATTTGGGCCATTACTCAGCATTACGCCGATTTCAGCGTGCAGATCAAAGCCGTAACTGGTAAAGATTTAAGCGATCCCGCTTTCTTCGAGGGCACGCTAAGCAACATCCAGCACATTATTTTAGGCGGGCTAAAGCCAGCGTAATACTTGATGCATGAGTTGCCACGGGCGTGGAATAAATTTGAGGGAGGGTCTTTTGGCGCTCTCGCATGTGGAGCGCATTAACCGCTCTTACAATGGTAATAGTGACGAACTTTCTTTTAAAAAACCTTCCAGTCGCTCGACATGGGTAATAGCCACGCCCCCGTAGCGCTTTTCAATCAACTTTAGAGCATACAGCTTAGTTAACGATTTATGTGCGGTAAGTACGGTAACGCCCAACCTTTCAGCATAATCGCTTTGCCTTAAGGGTATAAAGACGTGCTTAGATGTAAGATACGATTGATAAATTAGCTTAGCTAACTGGACGTGAGTAGGTAAACGTCGAATATCATCCAACCTTTCCAGCGCCGAATGAAGCTTTACTGCCAGTGAACGGGTGATGAATTCTGTAATCGCTGGGTGTTGGCTTGTGAGAGAACGATAAGCAGGTTCAGGGATTTGTAAAACTTTACATTCCGTTAGCGCTTCAGCGTTATGCGTTCTTGCAAGTGATGCATATAATGTGAACTCGCCAAACGTATCTCCTCGTCGCAATACAGTAGTAATTTGATAACTGCCGTCCAGGCCATAATTACCAATCTTTACTTCTCCTGATACCACAAGAGACAACCCTTTGTTTTTAATTCCCCTTTCGTGGATGGTCGAAGTAGCCGCATAGGTTCTTAGCGTTCCAAAGGGCAAACAAAGCTCGACGTATTCGTCAGGCATAATGGTTTGCTGTATGCCGTGAATGTAAGACATGACATTCAAATCTATACAAGTATATATTCTCGCATGTTAACGCAATGTAAATTCACTCTCAACAATCTCTCGGTGGGAGTTATTACATGGGTTATCAATGGGCAATTTTAGCGGTTTTTATCACGTTTGCTTTGCTGGAAGCGAAGAACGGTAAGCTATTTAAAAAAGCGACAGAAGTGAGCGATGATGGAAAAGTAGAGCTCATAGGTACGTTACTCTTATTTATTGTAACTCAGCCACTGGTTCTATTTTGTTCTGCAACAATGATGGCACTAGCATTTCCCCAATATCAGGGAATACTTGTAGATTCCCCTATTCTCTTGCACATAGCGCTACTTTTGATTTTCGATGACATGATGCAATATTGGTGGCATAGGCTTTCACATTCCACTCGATTTCTTTACAACTTACATAGAGCCCACCATAACGCTAAGTACATGAGCGTTCGCATTATTTACAGAAATAACTTTTTCTATTACCTGTTTATGCCTTCGCTATGGTTTTCCGGAGTACTGATTTACCTAGGATTGGGTTGGACCTATGCCTTTTACTTGGTGATTAAACTTACCGTTATCACTGGCGCCCACGCGGAGTGGAAATGGGATAAGAGACTGTACAATATTCGGTGGTTACATCCTGTAGCCTGGGTAATTGAACGCACGATATCAACGCCTTCAACACATAGTGCGCATCACGGATTAAAAGCCGATGACGGCGTGACCAACTATAAAGGTAATTATGGAAACCTGTTGTTCTTCTGGGATGTACTATTTGGAACCGCTAAGATCACCAGGCAGTATCCTGCACAATACGGTATTGAGGGGATGTTTTACGCCAACTGGAAAGAACAGCTTATTTGGCCGCTTTATAAAACACCGCGAAAGCCTAGAGTAGTGCGAAGTCCATCGACGAAAGTGAACGACGCTAGCCAACCTTTGATACCGAACACAAAACAAATACCTACGGGTGAAACAATTGAAAGTAAAGCCTAGCGCATTGATACGCAGCAAGTGGGTTCGTGCTAGAATAGGGTCTTAATTTAGAACAAGCATCGGCACTTTATGAATCAACAACCTAATAATCCCTTACATGGCTTAACGCTAGAGAAAATCGTCACGCAACTTCACGAGCGTTACGGATGGGATGGATTGTATTACCGCATCAAAGTGAACTGCTTTAATAACGATCCTTCGATTAAATCGTCACTTAAGTTTCTTAGAAAAACCCAATGGGCGCGAGATAAAGTAGAGCAGCTTTATATACAGACGTTTAGTAATAATGCCTCAAATGGTGAATCTTAAAGCCATTTGAGCTGCAAAAGCTTGAAACCGGTTTCCACAAAAACGATTCAAGTGGGTCTGAGCCGCTTGGGACATTAGACAAATAAACCAAGCATTAGTACGAGAAAAAGCCCAATAAAACCTATTAGGGTTGCCATACACGTCCAAGACACAAACGTGTCTTTCACAGAAATATCAAAATAACGGTTTACGATCCAAAACCCCGTATCGTTCACGTGAGACATGGCCGTAGCGCCTGCCGCTATTGCAATTGTCATCAGGGCGAGTACTGATGGTGAAAACGCCAGTTCCTGCACTACAGGGCCCATTAAACCAGCAGCCGTTAACATGGCCACCGTAGCCGAGCCCTGAATAATTCTGACTGAAATTGCGATAAGAAACCCGGCTGCCAATGGTGGGAGCGGCGATAATGCGACAACATCGGCGAAGGCCTGCCCCGCCCCAGAATCGATGAGCACTTGTTTAAACATGCCACCCGCGCCTGTCACCAGTATGACTAGGGCAACCGGTTCTAACCCTCTTGATGCAATGTTTCTAATTTGTTCGCTTGATAAGCCTTGCTTCTTCCCTAGCACTTTAAAACAAGCAATGGTTGCAATGGTCAGGGCGATAAAGGGATGCCCAATAAATAGCAACGCCTCCTTCAAGACACCTTCGGAAAGCGTAAACTTTGCCAACGTACCCACCAGAATAGCCACTAGCGGAAATGTCAGTAGCGCCGCAACTGAACCAAAGCTGGGGAGTTCCTTTGGCTTTTTATGTGAAGCTTCAATGATATGGTTTGGGACAGGTACATGCAGGCGTTTCGCTAAAAATGTTGCGTAAATTGGGCCGGCTAAACACGCGCAAGGAATACCAACGATAAAGCCAAACAAAATGACTAAGCCGATATCCGCCCCTAAAATTGAAGCTACCGCTACAGGTCCTGGTGTTGGAGGAATAAAAGCGTGGGTGACAGCGAGCCCTGCTGTGAGCGGGATTCCGTAATAAATAAGCGACTTTCCTGATTTCTTTGCTAACGAGTAAATAAGAGGCATTAATATGATAAGCCCCACTTCAAAGAAGACAGGTATAGCAACAAGAAACCCCGTTAACACAACCGCCCACTGACTATTCTTATCACCAAATTTATTGTTGATAGTTTGCGAAAGCCTATCAATGCCGCCCGATTCTTCTAAGAATTGCCCGAACATAGCACCAAGACCAACAATGGTCGCTACAAATCCCAACGTGTTGCCCATGCCTGACTGCATGGAAGCCAGTACGTCGGCCGCTTGCATTCCCGTACCCAGGCCAACAAACGCTGCTGCCACAAGAATAGCGATAAAAGCATGAACTTTTCTAACTACAACTAAATATGTGAGAAGCACAATGCTACAAATGGCGACAAAAAGAAGGGAAAAAGTATCGGTCATACGTGCTCTCTGGTACCTGTTAGTGACATTGTCTTCATGTTGACGAAGCCATAATACGGAAATCACCCGCTACCTTTACAAGCTAAGTTGAACAACCCAGTCAATGTTAAATATTTATTAATACAAGATAGCTATCTGGTAACACTATTATAATCACCCCTTGAACGCAACCGGTTTCCAAACTAATATTTATGAGTAAGATGGAGACCAAATAACTCGCTCTTGATGTACTCCTGAACTTTAATGTGAGAGATAAGCTTATGACCCATTGCCATGTATTTTTCGTTTCGGGAGTTTCAGGAACGGGAAAGTCGACATTGAGCCAGCATTTAGCCCAACGTTTTGACATGCCTTTCGAAGAAGGAGATCGTTACCATAGCGAGGCAAACGTTGAAAAAATGTCTTCAGGTATACCACTGCAGGATGCAGACAGATGGGAGTGGTTAATTACGTTAAACATGATTGCCAAGCAACACATTCACGCCGGCCGGAACGTGGTTATAAGCTGTTCAGCGCTGCGCTCAGCCTATCGAGACGTGCTAACCAAAGATATCGCGTCTCACTGCCACTTTATTTACCTTCATGCGTCACAGTCTGTGCTTAGTGCGCGATTAAAACAACGGGAGCATTTTTTTAACGGTGATGCTATGCTCGAAAGCCAGTTTGCAGCCTTAGAGCTGCCTTCTAAAGACAACGCATTCATTATTGATGTTACACAAACTTTCGAGTGTGTTTCTCAGCAGGCGGAAGACTTTATACGCCCTTTGATATCGAATTAAACATCACGACATTAACACTCACTTCCGCGCGGATTAGCGGACCTAGCAGCACATAAAAAGATCGAAGAATGAGTAAGGTAAAAAAGTCACGCACAAAAATATCAGACGTAGCCAATCATTTGGGGGTTCACAAAACTACCGTATCTCGCGCGCTTAATAATTCTAGTGGCATTTCTAAATCACTCGCCCTTAAGATCAAAAATGCAGCGCGAGAGCTAAACTATATTCCGAACCGCGCCGCCCAGTCATTATGCTCAGACAATAATAGAACCATCGCGTTATTGCTTCCGTCTTTTGGAAACAATGTGTTTAACGATGTGATGTTAGGCGTAAAGGCCGTTGCCGACAAAGCCAATTATGCACTGATGATTGGCGACTCGACCTATACCGAGCTTGGCGAGGAGCGTACTGTCGAATCTTACATTCAACAGAACGTGAGTGGCTTCATTCTTACTTCGACGCGCCATACAGAAGAAACGAGAAAAATGCTGCTAGCCACAGGGACGCCTGTGGCCGAAATTATGGATATTTCTAGTGAGCCCTTTGATATTAACTATGGGGTAAATAACGAATTAGCAGCCCAATCTATGACCCAACATCTCATCGATAAAGGGCGCCGCAACATTGCTTTTTGCTCTTTGTTTTTAGATTGGCGCGCAATATTGAGAAAACAGGGCTGGGCAACCGCACTGGACAATGCTGAGTTGTCCGCCGAGCGATATGTTTCTTCTAGAGCCGACGCCACATTTCAAGCTGGTGCTGAGCTTCTTTCAGAAACACTGCATAAATGGCCGGATACTGATGCGCTATTTTTTGTGAGTGACGAGCTTGCTGCTGGCGCGGTGATGGAATGTAATAGACGAGGTATCAAGCCTGGTAAGGATATTGATATCTGCGGTTTCAACGACTTGAGTTTTGCGCGCTCAATTTACCCTGCCCTAACCACCGTATCAGTCCCGCGCCGTAAGATGGCAGAAATGGCAGCTGAATCATTGATATCGCTAATAGAGGGCGAAGACGTTGAACAAGCGAGCCAAGTTCTACCCTTTGAGCTTAAAATACGAGAAACCGCTTAGTAGACGTTTGGCAGCTTTCGCCCCTAGACTTGGTGCTCGCAAACCTGCGTTTCCTAACCTATTGCCTTTGAAGTTAGTCCTCAAAAACCCAGTGATAGTGCCATTTTAACGAAATTGCAGGGTCGTAAAGAAAACTCCCCTGCACACTCGCTCGATATTAAAGTGTAACCAATACTATTTAGGCGTCAGTATAGAGTGTAGTTATCCACTTCTCTTCATTGATGAAATTCCAGCTCCAGTCGGCCCACTTATCGTCTAAGCCCATCGCTTTAACTTCATCGAGGGTTTTGCCGTCTTGCTTAAGTGCCTTAACGTAGCTGAACGTTTCAGAGATCATAGCTAAAAATGCGCTGTATTCTTGCTTGTTACTGATGTCGCCGTGGCCAGGAATAATAACGGTTTCATCGTCTATTTTAGCAAGCAGCTGTTTTACTGAGTCCATATAGCCTTCCACATTACCGCCAGCACCTTGGTCGATGTAGGGAAAGCGACCATTAAAGAACAAGTCGCCGGTGTGCATAACGTTGGGTTGCTCGAACCACACTACGCTATCGCCGTCGGTGTGGCCTACCGCTAAGTGCATGACGTGAAGGGTTTCACCATTGAAGTAAATTTTTATGCCGTCTTCATAGGTGATAGTTGGCAGCGCTTCCGGTTTTATCTTTTCATCGTTAGCTAGACGAACACGCACATTTTCGTGCGCCAGAATGGTCGCACCTTTGTGGCTGTGGAAAAACGCATTAGAGCCTGTGTGGTCGCCGTGATAATGTGTGTTTATCACATACTTTGGCTTGTCACTCCCGAGCTCACCAAGCTGGGCCGCTATCTTTTCTGCAAGCGGCGCAAATTGATCGTCGATGATCAAAACACCGTCTTCCCCAGCAGATACGCCGATATTTCCACCTGCACCTGTAAGCATGTGCACTGAGCCTTTTATCGCTGTCGCTTTAACTTCGACATCGGCAAATCTATCTTGTGCATTTGCGGGATTAATCGTTGAATAAACCAAAGGGCTCGAAGCAATAAACGCAGCCAAAATGTGTGCGCTAAGACGAGGTGCAGTTTTCATTATTATTTCCTTGTAAGAAGCCTGTTTATTAAAGACCTCTTACACTATGACCTAATTTCACAATTAGATCATTTTTTCATCATCGGGAATATTGCCAACATAAGCAAAACGGGTGAGTGTTTCTCCGTCTTTTTCAACCGACTCAACAAACATATCTAGGGGACGAACCCAAAGCGCTTTTTCGCCGTAGCATGGGCGGTATACCACTAGCTTACTTTCATCTTCTGAATGCGTCGCCACTTCGTATACATCGTATAAATTACCTTTGTAATGTTTGTAGCGACCAGGGGTTTTAAGTTCTTTCGAGTCCATAACGTCCTTCATTAAAGTGGGAAAAAATAGTAAGGGTTAGCCAACCGCTTTCATTTGCCAAAGATTAAATGGTCTTAGAAACTAAACTCTGTGGGATTGGCCTTTAATCGGGTAATACAAAACTGTCAGTCTATCGCATAGTATCAGTGCGTTAAGTATAACAAGTGGTTAGATTGAGGCTACTGCATGTTAGTACTTAACAAGTGAGCTTATTGGCTAAATCGGTTCAAAAGGTAACACCAATTGCTGTGTTGATTGATCGGCAGCAAGACCTATATGAACGCCAACAAGACGAATACCCCGCCCTGTTGCTCGTTCGAAGGCTTCCTGCATTAACGTGCGAAAATACGCTTCATCAAGCGTGGCACAGCGGTGCTCTACCGTAGTTAGTTGGAAGTCGTTAAACTTAAGCTTAACGCCCTGCGTGCGAATACGTACAGGCTTACCCGTTCGCTTCTTGTGATTTTCCATTCGCTCTTGAAGCTTTTCAAATAAATGTGGCAAGAAGTCAATGCACTGCTCGAAGGTGTGGATGTCTTCGCTTAACGTACGCTCCACACCAATAGACTTGCGTTCACGAGATACCGATAGTTCACGTTCATCAATACCGTGAGCTCGCTCCCACAGCACACTGCCAAATTTACCCAGCTCTTTTTGAATGCGCTCAAAAGGGTATTGGCGAACATCGTCGCAGGTATTAAGCCCCATACGCTGAAGCTTTTGCATGGTGACTTTGCCTACGCCCGGTATTTTCTTTAGTGGCATTTCGCGTACAAACTCATCGAGCTTATCAGGAGTAATAACACAAATTCCATCGGGCTTATTTTCATCGCTCGCCACTTTTGCCACAAACTTACAAGGCGCAACACCTGCTGAAGCTGTAAGCCCAAGTTCATTTTTAATGCGTTCACGTATTTCTTCAGCAATTAACGTGGCGCTGCCACCGCAAAATTCACTGTTAGTCACATCTAGGTAGGCTTCATCTAATGATAAAGGCTCAATGAGGTCGGTATAATCAGCAAATATCTTACGTATTTTTTGCGACTCGGCAGCGTACACATCCATGCGCCCTTTTACGAGGGTCAAGTTTGGGCATAGCTTTAAAGCATACGCTGTAGCCATAGCTGAGCGCACACCAAATTTTCGGGCGGGATAGTTACAGGTAGAAATAACCCCTCGACGGTCGGCACTGCCGCCTATCGCAATGGGAATATCGCGCAAGGCTGGGTTGTCGCGCATTTCAACTGCGGCGTAAAAACAATCCATGTCGACGTGGATAATTTTTCGCATTACGTGCCTTTGTTCTTTACGTGCTTACGCAAAACTGTATAAAAAGACAGTATATTATTATTAGTGCCGAATTACACTATTTCGTTGTGATCTCCCAAAAAATTGATGGCTCGGCTAGCTACATTTCAACCAATGTCACAGTGTGAGCGAATTTATCGAAACAACGTCAATAGATCTCAATATTAAAGAACGTAATAGATATGCCCACAAAAAAAGCGCTGTCGATTAGTATCAAACAGCGCTTTTAAACCTTAAACCAACGGTGGGTTAAGCATTACAAAATTTGGTTCTGCTTCCACTCGTTTAGTTTTTTCTGGCGGGCTTCTTCTTTTTCCATGCGCGACTTTTTACGATCA
Source organism: Alteromonas alvinellae (assembly GCF_902705805.1). Classification (NCBI taxonomy): domain Bacteria; kingdom Pseudomonadati; phylum Pseudomonadota; class Gammaproteobacteria; order Alteromonadales; family Alteromonadaceae; genus Alteromonas; species Alteromonas alvinellae. The sequence goes on from NZ_CACSIH010000159.1 coordinate 19,955, forward strand.
CACGGTTCTGGACAGTCACAGGCTTTTTCAATACCTAGTGCACCTAAGCCACCACAGCTTCCAGAGATTGATTTTTTCTGAAAAAGGTAACCTACGGCCATAGCCAGTACCATTGTTAGAAAGAAACCAAAAGCAAGGATAAATGTAGACATTGCTACCCCCTAATTATGAACTGTGACCAGTTTATCAAATTCTGGCGACGCATACTCTTCAAATCCGTCTTCTGTGCGACGAATGAGAAATACAGCAAGTTGTTCTTGCTCTGCAACTGCTATTGCTTGTTCCCACCCCATCACATTAAACGCTGTTGCCAAGCCATCAGACGTCATCGACGAAGGGTGGACAACGGTGACCGACACCAAGTTGTGTGAAATTGGTTTGCCCGTTGTGGGGTCGATTAGGTGCGAATAACGAACGCCGTCTTCTTCGTAATAGTTGCGATAGTCACCTGATGTAGCAACCGCGTTTTCTCCTATTGAGACAACTTTTTGAACAGCACGTTCAGTGGTAACTGGCTTTTCAATGGCAATAAGCCATTCACTGCCGTCGCCACGTTCACCTTTCACACGCATTTCACCACCTATTTCTACAAGGTAGTTTTCAATGTTGTGCTTTTCAAGGATCTCCGCCACTTCATCAACGCCAAAACCTTTTGCAATAGTCGACAGGTCGACATAAAGCATTGGGTGAGTTTTCTTTAAGCCTGTAGGCGTGGTTGACAGCTTCTTATAACCCACATATTCGCGAATATCGTCGATGTCTGTCTGGCTTGGTACTTTTTCAGGGCGCTTGGTTGGGCCAAACCCCCACACATTAACTAATGGACCAACGGTAACATCAAGCACACCACCACTAAGGTTTGCCAAGCGTAACGCCTCATTAACCACGGTTAGCGTATCTGGCGATACGGCGAAATTGTCGGTATAGCGATATTGGTTAAACCTTGAAAGCTCTGACGTTGGGTCGTAAGTAGACATCATCTTGTTTACCTCAACAAGACGGGCGTCTATTTCAGCTTGTAAGCCTTCCACCGGCGCTTCTGCTACAAGATATTTTATATTGTAGGTTGTGCCCATTGTTTGCCCTTGAAGGTGCACTACAGGCGTTTTTTCGTCGCTACAGCTTGCGAGAAGTAGAATACCTACCGCAACAAAGGCGAGGAATATTCGAATAGCAAATCGAATCACGATGTTGTCCTTAGCTAATATGCACAAAACGAAACGGGTATTATGTGCATTATGCGTTTTGCTTCAACGAAAAAGGGGCTTACGCCCCTTTTAATATGCTTGAGTTTTTAAGCGAGTAGCTTAGCCACCGAAGTCATCTAGCATGATGTTTTCGTCCTCAACACCTAAATCTTTAAGCATGTTGATTACGGCCGCGTTCATCATAGGTGGTCCACACATGTAGAACTCACAGTCTTCTGGTGCAGGGTGATCTTTCAAGTAGTTCTCAAGAAGTACTTGGTGAATGAACCCTGTGTAACCTTCCCAGTTGTCCTCTGGCTGAGGATCAGAAAGTGCTACGTGCCACTCAAAGTTATCGTTTTCTGCTGCTAGCTCGTCGAAGTCTTCTGTATAGAACATTTCACGAAGTGAACGTGCACCGTACCAGAAGCTCATCTTACGCTTAGACTTAAGGCGACGAAGCTGATCGAAGATGTGTGAACGCATTGGGGCCATACCAGCACCACCACCTACGAATACCATTTCGTTGTCAGTTTCTTTCGCGAAGAATTCACCGAATGGACCAGAGATAGTCGCTTTGTCACCTTCTTTCAGGCTCCAAATATACGATGACATTTTACCCGCAGGTAGGCTTAGGTTATTAGGTGGCGGCGTAGCAATACGCACGTTCAACATAATAATGCCTTCTTCTTCTGGGTAGTTCGCCATTGAGTAAGCACGAATAGTCTCTTCGTCTACTTTAGACTCGATGTCGAAGAAGCCAAAACGCTCCCAGTCACCGCGGTATTCTTCAGGAATATCGAACTCTTTGTACTTAACGTGGTGCGCTGGCGCTTCAATCTGAATGTAGCCACCTGCACGGAAAGGTACGCTTTCACCGTTAGGAATTTTAAGCTTCAGTTCTTTGATGAAGGTTGCTTTGTTATCGTTAGAGATAACTTCACAATCCCACTTCTTAACACCAAATACCGACTCTTCTAGCTCGATTTCCATGTCTTGCTTAATAGCAACCTGACATGAAAGACGGCAGCCTTCGCGTGCTTCACCTTTTGTGATGTGGTCTAGTTCAGTTGGAAGGATTTCACCACCACCTGAGTGTACATCTACACGACACTGGCCACATGAGCCACCGCCACCACACGCAGACGATACGAAGTAACCTGCGTCAGCTAGTGCACCAAGAAGTTTGCCACCCGGTGCAGTTTTGATTGCCTTATCTGGGTCACCATTGATAGTGATAGTAACATCACCACTTGGCACCAATTTAGACTTGGCAAACATGATAATAAATACCAACGCTAGAACGATGGCAATGAACATGCCTACGCCTAGATATATTTCTACATTATTCATTTATATGCTCCCGAGCTCTATTACAGCTGAATACCAGTGAATGACTGGAAGCCAAGTGCCATTAGGCCAGCGATCATGAATACAGAACCAAGACCACGAACACCATCAGGCATGTCAGCATACTTCAGCTTTTCACGCACTGCCGCTAGCAATACAATTGCTAGTGCCCAGCCCATACCACTACCTACGCCGTAAACGATGCTTTCAGTGAAGTTGTATTCACGCTGTACCGCGAACGCCACACCACCGAAGATTGCACAGTTAACGGTAATTAGCGGAAGGAAGATTCCTAGTGCGTTGTAAAGCGCAGGGAAGAACTTGTCTAAGCTCATCTCTAGAATCTGTACCAACGCCGCGATAACACCGATAAACGTTAGGAAGTTAAGGAAGCTTAGGTCAGCTTCTGGGAAACCTGCCCATGCTAGTGCGCCTGGAGCAAGAATGTTTACATAAATAACTTGGTTAACGGGTACAGAGATACCTAGTACCACGATAACTGCAACACCAAGACCCATAGCAGTTTTAACTTTCTTAGATACCGCTAGGAATGTACACATACCCAAGAAAAGTGATAACGCCATGTTCTCAACGAAAATTGAGCGAACAAATAACGACAAATAATGTTCCATGACTTACTCCTTAGGCTCTACTTGCTCTGGACGGATAGTACGGATAAACCAAATCATACCGCCGATTAAGAAGAATGAGCTGAATGGTAGGATTAACAAACCGTTACCCTGATACCAGCCACCGTTTTGAACCAGTGGAAGGATTTCGAAACCTAAAATAGTACCGAAACCAAATAGCTCTTTAATTGTACCAATAACAATTAGAATGAAAGAGTAACCCAAGCCGTTACCAATACCATCAAGGAAGCTCATCAGAGGTGGGCTCTTCATGGCGTAAGCTTCAGCACGACCCATTACGATACAGTTAGTAATAATCAGACCAACGAATACCGACAGCTGCTTCGATATTTCATACGAATACGCTTTCAGAATTTGGTCAACAACGATTACCAACGATGCAATGATGGTCATCTGGATAATAATTCGAACGCTAGATGGGATCTGGTTACGAATTAGTGAAATAAACAAGTTTGAGAACGCTACAACGCTTGTAAGCGCAAGCGACATTACCAATGCTGTTTCCAGCTTAGTAGTAATTGCCAGTGCTGAACAGATACCCAATACCTGTAGGGCGATCGGGTTGTTGTCCAGGATTGGCCCAAAGAGGGCCTTTTTCATTTCTTTAGTATCTGCCATGAGACTTCCCTTATGAACGCCATGCTTGGTTCTTCAGGAACTGGCCGAAGCCCTGCTCGCCTACCCAGTAACGAATAGTGTTTTCAACACCGTTGCTGGTTAGGGTTGCACCTGAAAGCGCATCGATAGTGTGAGGATTGCTAGGGTTAGCATTTTTCACTACGCGAATAGCAACTTCGCCATTTTCGTAAAGCTCTTTGCCGTCCCATTTGTCCTGCCAAGCAGGGTTTTGCACTTCACCACCTAGTCCTGGCGTTTCTTTTTGCTGATAGTAAATAAGCTCGCGAACCGTTTGGCCGTCTGCGTCTACCGCTAAGAAACCGTACATAAGATCCCAAAGGCCGCTGCCGTGCACAGGAAGGATGATACGAGATACATCACCTGCGTCGTCGCGAACTAAGTAAACACTTGCCACGTTAGGGCGGCGTTGAAAACCAACATTGCTGTTAGTTACCTTAGTGCTGTACTCAGTTTCTTTGGCTGCTTTATACATATCGTAATCTGGCTTAGGCGCTTCTACGAAAGTACCTTCGTCAAGATTTACATAACGCTGCTCTACTCGCTCGCTGTACGTGCTTTCAATTGCGCTATTGCTCATGCCCATTTCATAAAGGCCTGCAGCATTAAGAATGTTGCTCTTTTTATCTAGAGCTGCGTTTGTTTGTTGTAGAGAGCGAAGGCCAACAGCCGCGCCAGAAACAACAATTGAACAAACTAAACATACGGCAACAACAATACCTACCGTTTTGCCTAAAGATTCTTTCTTAGCCGACACGTGCTACCCTCCGCTTGATATTGCTTTGTGCGACGAAATAGTCGAACAGTGGCGCCCACAAGTTAGCAAATAGAATTGCTAGCATTACACCTTCAGGGAAGGCTGGGTTTAGGACGCGGATTAGTACCGTCATGAAACCAATGAAGATACCGTAAGCCCACTTACCTTGGTTTGTGAACGACGCAGAAACTGGGTCTGTCGCCATAAAGAACATACCAAAAGCAAGACCACCAACAACAAAGTGCCAATGAGCAGGCATTGCAAACATAGGGTTAGTATCGCTGCCGATTAGGTTTAGCAAAGTTGCGAAGAACGCCACACCAACTGCTACACCAGCAACAATGCGCCAGCTTGCTATACGCATGTACATGATGAACAAGCCACCAAGAATAATAGCAAGGGTGGACACCTCACCCGCTGAACCTGAAATAGTACCGATGAAGCTGTTCATCCACTGATCCATGTTCGCGTAATCAAGGTTGCCAGAAGCCGCTTGGCTTAGAGACGTTGCACCAGAATAGCCATCTGCCGCTACCCATACTTGGTCACCTGAAATTTGTGCAGGATACGCAAAGTAAAGGAATGCACGACCAGACAATGCTGGGTTAAGGAAGTTACGACCTGTACCACCGAATACTTCTTTAGCAATTACAACACCGAAGGTAATACCTAGTGCAACTTGCCATAGAGGAATAGTAGCTGGAAGTGTTAGTGCAAACAGTACCGATGTAACGAAGAAACCTTCGTTAACTTCGTGCTTGCGCACAGACGCGAACAATACTTCCCAGAAACCACCTACCGCGAACGTAACCGCGTAGATTGGCAGCCAGAAACATGCGCCATAGAAGAATAGACCTAGTGTACCCGCATTTGCCAAGTCACCGCCAAGGGCAGCGAATAGGCCTGCTTGCCACGTATCAGGTAGTGTTCCTGCGCCAGCAGCAATAGCTTCTTGCGCTTGGAAACCAATGTTATACATACCAAAGAACATAGCTGGGAATGTTGCCATCCATACCATGATCATGATGCGCTTAAGGTCAATGCTGTCACGCACGTGCGTGTTAGCTTTGTTTACTTTACCTGGGGTGTAGAAAATGGTCGCCGCAGCTTCGTAAAGCGCATACCACTTTTCATGCTTACCACCTGGTTCGAAGTTTGGTTCGATTTTTTCTAAATACGCTTTTAAACCCATGACTTAACCCTCTTTCTCTATCGTGGTCAAACAGTCGCGTAAGATAGGAGCGTAGTTATATTTGCCAGGGCATACATAAGTACACAATGCCAAATCTTCTTCGTCCAACTCTAAGCAACCCAACGTCTGAGCACCGTCAGTATCACCAGAAATCAGGTCCCTAAGCAGAAGCGTAGGAATGATATCTAGGGGCATAACGCGTTCGTAATTACCAATTGGAACCATAGAACGTTCAGAACCATTGGTAGTTGTTGTCATATCAAATTTCTTGCTGCCACTTAGGTGACCTAAGTAAGCACGAGTCACTGAGTGTTGGTTTGAACCAGGTAGGATCCAACCGAACAATTTCTTCTCGCGACCTTCTTTTAGTAGTGAAACTTGGGTGTGGAAACGACCAAGGAAGCCGTGAACGCCCATCGCTGTCGTACCGCTAAGTACAGAACCAGAGATAACACGTACTTCACCGTCTACTTGCTCGCTAGCAGTAAGCTCGGTCAAGTCTGCGCCCATTACGGTGCGCACTAGGCGTGGGTTAGTTGCTGCAGGACCTGCAAGTGAAATAACACGACGGTTATCTAGCTCACCAGAGGTCAACAATGCACCAATTGCCATTACGTCTTGGTAGTTGATGTGCCAAACCGTTTTGTTCATGCCAGCAGAATCAAGGAAGTGGATGTGAGTACCCGGTAGGCCCGCAGGGTGAGGACCGCCAAATTCTTCAACATCAACTGCCGCATCGCCAGTAGCAACAGAAGCACCTGCCGCTTTACAAACGTAAGTCTTGCCGCCGCTCAATTGCGTTAACGCTTTAAGACCATTTACGAAATCGTCTTGGCGCTCAGCAATAATCACAGCAGGATCTGCTGCTAGTGGATTGGTATCCATTGCTGTAACGAAAATTGAACTTGGAACAGAGTCTAGCTTAGGAGATTTGCTAAATGGACGTGTACGGAACGCTGTCCACATGCCTGACTCTACAAGGATTGACTGAAGTTGCTCGCGTGTTGCGCTCGCGATCTGGTCAGCTGCAATTTTATCAAATGTCACAGCATCGCTGCCGTTCACTTTGATAACTACAGACTGAAGAACACGTTTTGCACCACGGTTAACCTCTACCACTTCACCCGCTGCTGGGGCAGTGAATTTAACGCCAGGATTCTTTTTATCTTCAAAAAGAACCTGACCTTTCTTCACTACATCGCCAACTTGGACGTGCATGGTAGGGCGCATACCCACATATTCTTCTCCCAGAATGGCAACGCGCGTTGCAGCAGATGCATCAGCAATCTCCTGCTTTGGCGCTCCCTCAATTGGGAGGTCGAGACCTTTCTTGATTTTTATCATATGTAATCGCACTACTCTAATAGAAATACCCTTTTGCATGACCGCAGAAAACCTGCCTGTCAGCATGCAAAAGCGCACTATTAACAGGTGTAGAACACCTTTTCGTTGTTGATTGATGGAACTTGCTGCAATTGCTACGGTCAGCCTGTTATGAAGCCGTAACGCATAATTCCTTTTTGCGGACGCTTACTCGCCCTTTCTTTATAGACCACCAGCAGAAATTCACACTTATTATTATTGTTGTGTTGCTGCAATCGCCACTGCCGTTTTGGTAGAGGCAGAAAAGACCCCTACTTAATTTCGGGATTTTAGCATTAACCCATACGTTTGTGCCACGCTATTTCAAGATAAAGGCAAATTTTTCTACAATTTAATGTAAACCTTTGGTCTTATTCATTTACATTTTGCGAATCCATACGCCGTATCAACTTGTAATCAGGTACAAAAAAGCCGTCAAATCAGACGGCTTTTGCGCATATAAGCATTAGGTTAATTAATGGTAAGTTTAGGTTTTACCAATTAACCATTGGGTCAACTTCACTGTCGTAATCAACGCTTGAAATGTCGAAACCGAACAGTTTTAAGAACTCATGGTTGTAACCTTTGTAGTCACTTAAGTCATGAAAGTTCTCTTGTGTCACTTGATCCCAAAGCGCCTTAATTTTTGCCTGTGTTGCATCGTTAGTCTCTTTTCCATCCATGCGATAGCGATTTGCTTCATCTAACGTTGGTGTATTGCCGAACAGGCACTGTGTGAACAAGCCGTGAATCTGCTCAATGCACCCTTCGTGGGTGCCTTCCTCTTTCATCACTTTGTAAATAAGTGAAATATACAGAGGCATTACAGGAATGGCTGAGCTTGCCTGCGTTACTAGTGCTTTCAACGAGCTCACATTGGCTTGCACAAGCAAATCACTGTTTTTACCAATAATGGCTGCGGCAGCGCGATCTAGGTCTTCTTTCGCTTTACCAATCGTCGCCTGACCATAAATAGGCCATGTTAGTTCTTTACCGATATAGGTATATGCGGTGGTTTTACAGCCTTCAGCAAGCACATCGGCTTCACGTAAAAAGTCCATCCAACGTTCCCAATCTTCACCGCCCATCACTTTGATGGTGTTAAGGATTTCTTCGTCGTTGGCTGGCTCTAGCGATACTTCATGCACTTTGTCTTTATCAGTATCGTAGGTTTTCGTAGTGTACGCCTGCCCTACAGGCTTAAGCGTAGATTTATACGTTACGCCTGTTTCTGGGTCGATTCTACGCGGGGATGCAAGGCTATAAATGACCAAATCAACCTTGCCCATTTCAGCTTTGATTTTTTCGATGGTTTCATTTTTGATTTCATCGGAAAACGCATCGCCATTAATAGTTTCTGCATACAAGCCTTTTGCTTTGGCTTTTTCGTGGAATGCAGCGGTGTTGTACCAACCGGCAGTACCCGTTTTACGTTCCGTTGGTGCTTTTTCAAAACACACACCCAGCGTTTTAGCGCCATAGCCGAACGCAGAAGTAATGCGTGATGCTAGGCCGTATCCCGTAGAGCTACCAATAACCAATACATTTTTAGGGCCTTCGCCTAAGTCGCCTTTTGCTTCTACATAAGCAATTTGTTCGTCAACCGCCGTTGCACAGCCAACAGGGTGCGCGTTTGTACAAATGAAGCCTCTCACTTTAGGCTTGATAACCATAATAATTTTCCTTATTTGAGCGTGGGGCTATTGTAATGCCGAAGCCACTGATAACAACTCGGAGCAGATGAAACCTAGCATATCGCAAACGCAAGGCGACACCAATGAAACAACGTGCCAAATTTAGGTTTGCTTTGTATTTACGAGAAAAGACAGAGAAGAAAAGAGATAGGAAAAAGAAACATTAGGCCATATCGCTAAATTTAACGAAGTGCGGGCTAGTTTTTAAAACGTTATGAACTATGAATAAGAAAAGATGGAACACAGGTGTACAGAACTGCACACCTGTGAACAACACATTAACCTAGAACGTCTAGAAGCTCTACGTCAAAGATAAGCGTGCTGTATGGTGCAATAGCTGCGCCCGCACCTTGCTCACCGTAAGCAAGATCATGTGGCACGTATAAACGGTACTTAGCACCTACTTTCATAAGTTGAAGTGCTTCAGTCCAACCTTTAATAACGCCGCCTACTGGGAATTCAGCTGGCTGTCCGCGCTCGTAAGAGCTGTCAAAAGTGGTACCGTTGATAAGTGTACCGTGGTAGTGAACACGTACAGTGCTAGCCGCAACTGGCGTTTCACCGTCACCTTCAGCGATAACTTCGTACTGAAGACCAGATTCAGTAACGGTTACTTCGTCACGCTTCGCATTTTCTTCAAGGTACTTTGTGCCTTCTTCAATAACCGCTTTGCTAGCTTCTTCTTTAGCCGCTTGCATACGCTTGTGAATTTCGCCGAACGCATCACGTAGTGTGTCGTTATCAACCTGAGGCGCTTGACCTGCGAAGGCGTCTTTTAGGCCAGCTACAACAGCGTCAATCGCTAGTCCGTCAAACGGATTTGATTGTAATTGTTGACCCATTTGAAAACCAATGCCGTAACTTGCTTGGGTTTCTACTGTATTGAATGTATCAGTCACAAGAACTCCTGAAATTAAATTACAAATGCAGTACAAATTTCAAACAAAACGCATAACGCGAGAATGTTTCTGCATTTTCCGGTGCAAGAGTGTATCACACCACAAAATATCTTGCTTTGAGCAATGTTAACTAGGGTGCAAAAGTATCAAAATGTTGTAAATTATAACCGAAAGTGGTTAGACAAGTCGCAAAGGACACAGTATGGTTAGGCCCATATATTTAGGAGGAAAGCATGCAAACACACTACGATGCTGAACTGAAAGATACCGTTCGATACCTTGGTAAAACCCTTGGTGAAACAATCAAAAATCAATTAGGTCAGGAGTGGCTAGACCGTATTGAAAAGATTCGAAAAGGCGGCCGAGCTTCTTATCAGGGAGACGCTACTTGTAGCGAAGAACTGAAAGAAACTTTCAAAACAATGTCTGACAGCGATTTGCTTACTGTTGGCCGTGCCTTCGCACAATTCTTGAACTTAGGTAATATTGCCGAGCAAGAATACAACGCAGCAATGAATGTTGATGCATCGATAGATGCACTGTTCAAACACCTAGATAAAGCTGAGTTAACCGCAGAGAAAGTTCAAGATGCGGTTGCTAAGCTAAACATCGATCTTGTACTGACCGCGCATCCTACTGAAGTTACGCGCCGTACACTTATCCACAAACATAAAGAATTGGCGAACTGCCTTCAGGCCATTCACCAAGAATCGCTTAATGACGTTGAGCGTAAAAAAATTGAAACCCGCATTGCCGACCTTATTGCACAGGCTTGGCACACTGAAGAAATTCGTTCTGTACGCCCTACACCTGTTGATGAGGCGCGCTGGGGCTTCTCGGTTATTGAAAACTCATTGTGGGAAGCGGTACCTGATTTCATGCGCGAGCTTGACGGCCGTTTAAATGAAGATTATGAGGTTTCACTGCCGCTAGATGCTTCTCCTGTTCAATTTAGTTCTTGGATGGGCGGCGACAGAGACGGTAACCCATTTGTAACGTCAAAAGTGACTGAGCAAGTACTCTTACTTGCCAGAAAGCGTGCAGCCAAACTTTTCGCTATTGATCTTGATCGCTTACAAGTTGAGCTTTCAATGTACGACTGCAACGACGCGTTACGCGAAAAAGTCGGCGACGCCAACGAGCCATACCGCGCCCTTCTTCGTCCACTCGTTGACAAGTTCATCGCAACCCGCGATGGCATTAGCGACTACTTAGCAGGTAAGAACCCAGATACTTCAAACTGGATAGAAAGCGACGATGAGCTAATCGAGCCGTTAATGCTTTGCTACCAGTCATTGTTAGACTGCGGTATGCAGGTCGTGGCAAACGGACTGTTACTAGACACTATTCGCCGTGCTCGAGTATTCGGTATTCACCTTCTGCGCCTTGATGTACGTCAGGACTCTGAGCGTCACGCAGACGTCTTTAGCGAACTCACTCGCTATCTTGGTCTTGGTGATTATGCTCAGTGGAGCGAAGCCGACAAGCAAGCTTTCTTATTACGCGAGCTTGGCTCAAAACGCCCGCTTTTCCCTGCGCAATGGGACGCGTCTGACGACGTGAAAGAAGTGCTTGATACCTGTAAAGTAATTGCGAAGCACAGCAAGCACGGCTTTGGTATTTATATCATCTCTATGGCCAGTGAGCCGTCAGATGTCATGGCCGTACAGCTTCTACTTCAAGAAAGTGGTGTAGATTGGCCTATGCCAGTGGCACCATTGTTCGAAACGCTAGACGATTTGAACAACTCACCTGACGTAATGCGTAAATTGTTGTCTATCGACTGGTATCGCGGTTACGTGAAGGGCCGTCAATTCGTTATGATCGGTTACTCTGATTCAGCGAAAGACGCTGGTGCATTGGCTGCTGGCTGGGCACAGTATCAGTCGCAAGAAGCATTGGTTGCCATTGCTGATGAGTTTGACGTAAGCCTGACCCTATTCCACGGACGTGGCGGTACAATTGGCCGCGGTGGATTGCCAGCACACGCGGCTATTTACTCACAACCTCCTGGCTCACTAGAAGGCGGTTTCCGCGTAACAGAACAAGGCGAAACTATTCGCTATAAATTCGGTATGCCTAAGCTGGCTAAACGCAGCTTGGGTATTTACGCTAGCGCTATAATTGAAGCCATGTTATTCCCGCCTCCGGCACCAAAAGAAGAGTGGCGAGAGCTTATAACTGCAATGGCAGCCCAAGGTCGCGACAACTACCGTGCAACCGTGCGTCACGATAAAGAATTCGTACCTTACTTCCGTGTAGCAACGCCAGAGCAAGAATTAGGCAAACTCCCACTAGGTAGCCGACCTGCGAAGCGTAAGCCTCAAGGCGGTATTGAGAGCCTACGTGCGATTCCATGGATATTTGCTTGGGCACAAACCCGTTTGGTACTGCCAAGCTGGCTAGGCGTTATGCGTGCTATTGATAGCGTGAAGACCCCTGAGAATGAGAAAGTCGTTAACGAGATGTTCAGCGAATGGCCATTCTACCGTTCACGTCTTTCTATGCTAGACATGGTGTTCCATAAAGCTGACCCACGTATTAGCGAAGCTTATGACGAGCGCTTGGTACCAAAAGAGCTTAAACACTTTGGTGAAGCATTACGTAGCGAGCTTAAAGAAAGCATCTCGTCACTCTTGGCTATCACAGGCGATGACGACATTATGAAGAACGACCCGCAGGGTAAAGAGTCGATGGAGATCCGTGCAGGATACCTTCAGCCACTTCATTACCTGCAAATTGAGCTTCTAGATCGTATCCGTAAAGCCGGTGACGATGCACAGAACACCAGCCTAGAACGCGCCATGATGGTAACTATTGCTGGTATTGCCATTGGTATGCGTAACACAGGTTAAGTACGCTAACCCTTTAAATTAAAGAGGCCCGCTTCGTATTTCGTTGCGGGCTTTTTTATTGCGTTACTGAAAGTGCACCGCTAACCAACTATTGATTTCGCTTTCAACTTCATCGCGATAGAAAGTTAAACTATGATCGCCGTTTTCGTAAACAACCAGCTTATGCGAGTGGTTATTGTCTTTTAGATGCTGTGCCGCATTAAGCGAATGGGAAACATCAACGCGAATATCTGCACTTCCGTGCACTAGCAAAATAGGTACATTCGGATTTAGCTCATCAATCCATTTTACCGCTGAGCGTTCATCAAGGGCTTTTGTTTGGTTTTGCTCCATATTCGGAACAAGTTTATTAAGCAGCGCCTGCATGTCTGGACGGCGCGCCACAGTTGTATGCAAATCAGACGGGCCTGCTACAATCACTGCGCTGGCAATGTCACTTATGTTCTTTCGAAGCGCCTGCCATGTCATCATGCCGCCACGACTCACGCCATATAAGGCAATCTTGTTAGAGTCGACATTAGGTAACTGCTTGGCTATTTCAATCAGTCGCAAAACGTCGTTTACATCATCGCCGCCAAATTCATCTTTACCTTGGCTAAATTTAGCACCGCGGTAGTTACTCGCTAAGACAATATAACCCTGCTGCGCAAGCGGCATTAGACGCTCAACCACGGCTATGCGCGTTACATTATGTTTATGGTTACCACCACGATTATAAATAATCACGGGGAGTTTTTTGTCACCAACATGCTTTGGCGACACCATAACACCTGAAATTTTCAATCCATCCGACTCGTATTCAATCCACTGGGCACTTGTATCCTTCATGAGTGCATTGAACTTTTTAGGATTGACCGCTTTTTGCCATCGATCCACAAACGCAACTTTTTGATTATTACTTTGCACATGTGCTAACCATGCCTTGTAATCGGTAAAGGGAAGTGCATCGCCTTTGAGCGTTAATGCTTCAGGCAACTGAGCAAACGCAGTGTCTGCCAATGACGCCGTATTGCTTGTTGCCGCAACCGTATTGGCGTTAATGCATAAACTAAAAAATGTGATGGAAAGTAAACTAGCGCATTTAAAAAAAGTCATAACACATCCTTGTTTAATTCGAACAAAAAGAGCTTCAAGTCACTAGTAAATAACGAATGTATTTGTGACTCAACAAAATACGCATATAGTTAGTAACAAAATTTGTACCCCATACATTTTAAGGGAATAAAAAGTGCGAACATTTTTACTACTAACCTTTTCTACTTTGCTTTTGCTTTCGTTTAATAAGCTCTCTTTCGCAAGCACAATGGAATTACCCCCGGGTTTGTGGGAAGGCATAAGTCAAGATGAAACGACATTTAGGTTGCTTCAAATACAAGAAAGTGGCGAACACAGCTTTTTTGAAATCGCCATCCCAGGAGGCTTCAAAAAAATGCGTCGCACACCGTTTACCAATGACGACATCACTTGCATAGAAAACCGGTGCACAATTAAAACAACGATCGAAGGTGATGTTACACGCACGCTTACTCTTTCGCCTCACTTAGATAACGCTTTTAACGTATTAGAGTCGAGCTATAAGGACAAAGAAAGTTATATTTCTCAGACTTATCAAATCGTTAAACAGGAAGCAAAGTCAACGCCGAGAAAGTTTTTAGAAAACCGCAAGCAGATACTATCTAATGCAAAGCAGCATATCGCTAATCATCCTTTTGGCACTTGGATTGGTGTTATGCAGTATTTAGATAGACCCGAATTAGCTTTACTCGAATTGTACGAAAGCGAACAAGGCTCACTGCGCGTTTATAGAAAAGGGGAAGACGCATTTAGGGAAGTCCAATCACCATTTACTGCTGACGATGTAAGCATAGATGCTCGAGTCATCGAAATTGAAGCTTCCCACACAACTTTCGCTTCAAAGATTATCCTATTCGTTCTTACGGACAACATGATTTCCGGCTATACATACGCATTACACAAAGGCTACCCAGTCGCGATGGGCCCAATAAAGTTGTTTAGAATAGAGCCATTACAGACACAGTAAGTCAATTAGGAAATAAACTTATTGCTAGCTATGGGTAAAATGCTTAATTGGCAGTACTTTAATAAATAGGCGCTTCTGTGCCTAGGATGCCGCGACAAAGCCTACAAAGACGCAACAAAAAAGGCTGGATACGTAAGGTCGTAACAGACTGTCTGCAGCATGCAGCCAAGCCTCCATGGATGGAATCTCGGCGTGTCTGTCTAGGCCTTACGTATCCAGCCTTTTCAAGCGGATGCTAATGCATCCGCTTTTAGCACTATTAGCCGTTTACGAAGTCAACGCCTAGCTTGATGTCGCCACGTAGGCCTTCAAGCATGTCGTTTTTCGCTTTTTCTTCAAATGCGCTTAGCTCGCCGTATGGCAAGATTTCTTCAACACCGTTTGCGCCTAGGCGAACTGGGTGTGCAAAGAATGCTGCGTCGTCGCTGTCGTCAGTTTGTACATAAGTGTACTCAACCACGTTCTCACCTTGCATTGCTGCAACTAGAGATAGACAGAAGCGTGCCGCTGCTTGACCCATTGATAGGGTTGCAGAACCGCCGCCCGCTTTAGCTTCAACCACTTCAGTACCCGCGTTTTGGATACGAGTAGTTAGGCTAGCAACTTCTTCGTCTGTGAACTCTACGCCTTCAACTTGTGAAAGTAGAGGAAGGATAGTTGTACCAGAGTGACCGCCGATTACCGGTACGTGCACAGAAGATACGTCTACACCTTTAAGTTCAGCAACAAAGGTTTCAGCACGGATAACGTCTAGTGTCGTTACACCGAAAAGCTTGTTCTTGTCGTAAACGCCTTTTGCTTTTAGCGTTTCAGCTGCAATAGCAACAGTAGTGTTAACTGGGTTAGTGATGATACCAACACACGCGTTCGGGCAGTTATCAGCTACACCTTCGATTAGGTTTTTAACAATGCCGGCGTTGATGTTGAACAGATCAGAACGATCCATACCTGGCTTACGAGGCATACCCGCTGGAATTAGAACAACGTCTGCTCCAGTTAGTGCATCAGCTAGGTCATCTTTACCGTGACCGGTTACTTTTACCGCAGTGGGGATGTGGCTCAAATCAACGGCAACACCAGGAACAACTGGCGCTACGTCGTAAAGCGCTAAATCTGAACCTGCTGGCAATTGTGTTTTCAACAACAAAGACAGCGCCTGACCAATACCACCGGCAGCACCTAACACGGCTACTTTCATACCATTTCTCCTATGGGATTACTTCACGTATTTAAACGGAACGTCACACTAATGCAACGCGGGGGAAAACTCAATCACCGGATCGTCTTATTAACGTTATTTATGGCGATTTTATCTCGATATTCATTATCATGAATGATTATGCAAAGAAATTGCGCAAAGTCTACCTGTACGGCACAATATACGCATACTAAATATAATTCCTAACGATAATCCTTAAAAAGAAAAGAGCGCTAATGGCAAACGCAAAACAAGAGCAACTCATCAAAGCTTTTAAAGAAATTCTTAAAGCAGAAAGTTATGGTTCGCAAGGCGAGATTGTTGATGCTTTAAAAGCACAAGGTTTCGACAACATCAGCCAATCTAAAATCTCTAGAATGCTAAGCAAATTCGGCGCGGTACGCACGCGAAATGCCCGAGGTGATATGGTGTATTGCTTGCCTCCAGAGCTAGGTATGCCTACGGCTAAAAGCCCTCTTAAACAGCTGGTACTGGATATCGTTCACAACAATGTAATGGTAATCATAAGAACCAGCCCTGGTGCTGCGCAGCTTATTGCGCGCTTGCTTGACTCATTGAGTAAAAAGGACGGGGTTTTGGGCACCATTGCAGGTGACGACACTATTTTCATCGCGCCAGCGGATGTAACAAGAATTGAAGAGCTAAGGCAACGCGTTGAAGATTTATTCGAAAATGTCTAGGTAGTTCGTCAAGAACTCGGTAACCGAAAACAAGAAACCGCATACATGATGCGGTTTCCAACTAGCTCCTAAGCGAATGCTTCCTTAAGACAGTAATTTGATAAGCGCATCTGCAGTTGGGCGTGATGACGGTGGGTTCTGTCCTGTCACCAGTAAACCATCAGTACACACTTTTACGGCGAAATCGTCTGCACTTTCATATTTACCGCCCTTTTTCACTAGCTCGTCTTCAACTAGGTATGGAACAACATCGGTAAGCTCCATTGCTGCTTCTTCGCTATTGGAGAAGCCTGTCACAGCTTTTCCGTCCACCAAGTACTTGCCATCTGGAGTTTTCACATCTTTAAGCACAATTGGCGCATGACACACGGCACCAACAGGTTTGTTTGCCGCAATTGTGTCTTCAATAAGTTTGATTGAGTGAGCGTTATCTGACAGATCCCACAAAGGACCGTGACCACCTGGATAGAATACGGCGTCGAACTCATCTGCGCGTACATCTTCAAGCGGTATAGTTGAGGCAACGGCGCTACGCGCTACCTCATCTTTTGTGTACCGGATAGCGTCATCTGTCATGGCGTCATCCGTCAAACTGTTGGGGTCAATAGGCACCTGTCCCCCCATAGGCGAAGTTAGCGTTAAGGTGTAGCCTGCATCTTTAAACGCATAGTAAGGTGCGGCAAACTCCTCTAGCCACATACCGGTTTTCTTGCCCGTATCGCCCATTAGCTCGTGTGATGTCATTACCATTAATACATGTTTAGACATTATTCCTCCTTGCTTGGTTATTTAAATCTTGCGCAAGTTGGTTCGCATGAAGAGAGGCGTTAGATCAGTTTTTGGAAAAATCTTAATGAATGGAAAAGCGGAGTTATTGAATTTTAGGCATAAAAAAGTGCCACCCCCGATTAAGGAAAGTGGCACCTAACACTACAATTGGTTCACACCATTGGATTAGAAGTCGTATTTAATACCGAACTGAACTTGCCATACAGACTGGTCAAGAACTTCTAGGTTCTTAATACGGCTGTCGCTGTTCAGGTCAAAGTACTCGTACTGACCATCAACGATGTTTGCAGAAACAACTGCACGCTCATACTCGTAACGAGTACGCTCGATACGACCCCAGTCGTCATTTAGTAAGTTACCAAAGTTCTCGATATCGAAGAACACAGTAAGCTTATGCTCTGGGTAGAAAGCTGGTAGTTGCTGCTGAATACGTACATCGATGATAGTAGACCAACGAGAGTTGTCGCCATTACGCTCAGCGATGCCGCCTTTGTACTGTGCAAGCTCAGAGCTGTTGATGTAATCAATGAACTCTTGCTGAGCAGCTAGGTCGCCACCGAATGACGTAGAAGCAAACAACGGATCGTCGATACCGTTAGGTACGTATAGCAAGTGACCCGCATCATCGTTACGGCTTTCACGCGCACAACGACCGCCACCAACATCTAGCACACACGCGTTGTTTTCGTCGAATGTGTAGCTGTAAGGTTGACCTGAACGACGCTCAGCAAATACAGACACTTTAGTCTCGTAACCGTCGATTAGCTCTTTGCTCCAGTTAAAGCGCATTTTCCATAGGTGCTCAGTCTGGAAGTTAGACGTACCAGCGCGTGGCGCTTGGCGGTCATAAGCTGCGAAGTCAGAGTAGTTTGACGTTGCAGTAGATGAAGTACCGTAGCCCACATCTTCTACATCAGCATATGTATAGCTAGTGAAGAAGTCGAACGAACCGTAAGACGTTTCCCACGCTTTTGACGCAGACAATGCGTATAGCATAGCGTCGCCGTCGTCTACAGAACCTGTAACAATCGCTTCTGGACCTTCGCTACAGTCGTATACGCCACGACCATCTGGTGCTGTACCAACAGGGTTTTCACAACGCTGGTCGTACCAATAAGTCGCATTTTCAAGCTTGTTATATAGAACGTCAGCAGAGAACAACCAACCTTCAAGTACTTCGATTTCTGGCTCGTGCGCAACACCCAAGCTTACTTTCCATGTAGTAGGAATTTCAAAATCTGGTGCTAGTGCGTTTACAGTACCGTCAGGTGCTGTATTCGCTAGTGCATCAAGTACGTTTTGAGGGATATACTGGCCAGTAGCCGCATCAGGTGTAGTTGGTACTTGGTAAGTTTGACCAGAACCGAAGTCTTCATAGTTGTCTGAAATTACACCGTCATTTGAGTAGCTGTTTGAAATCCAAACACTTGGTGCACCACCAGAGAAACGACCGATACCACCACGAACAGTCGTGTAGTCAGACGCATACCACTGGAAAGACACACGAGGAAGAATTACGTCAAGACCGTCGATGTCTGTAGTATTTGTAAAACCGTAACGGTCAACAAAGTTTTGGTTTTCACGGATAGAGCCTTCTGACTCATACCAATCATAACGAATACCAGCGTCGATAGTTAGCTCAGCTGACGCTTCCCATGAATCTTGGAAGTATAGTGAGTTGTAGTTATAACCCCAGATTGCACGAAGGTCATTTTCGTTGTTAGTAACAGCGTTATCATAAAGAAGTGCAGACGCTTGCGCATTTGCTAAGTCTTCAATGCTGTCGAACAAGTATGAACCTTCAGAGTTCTGTGCAAACAAGTTGTCTACGTCTACTTCTTCACGCTCGTAACCAAGTTTAAGGATATGGTCACCAGTAGTGTAAATACCTACTAACTTAACTTGGAAGAAATCTTGGTCTAGTGAGTTACCGTGACGGAAACGGTCTGGACCAATTGTTAGGTAGTTCTCATCGCCATCTACTTCACGTAGGAAAACAGCAAAGTTAGGGAATTCCGCGCCGTTAAGTGAGTTCTGGCCAGTTTCTTGTGTCGTACTTGCAATCTTGAACTGAGTCGAGAAATTTGACGTCCAGTCAGAGAATACGTGAGCAATGAAGCTTTCAACTTTTTCTGAGCGGTCGTACCATGCAGATGATGCACCTAGTACTTCGTCATTGGTCAGGAAGTTGTTACCGTTTTGTTCATTAATAGAGTTACCTTCAGTACTCATGTAAGTGAACTTAGCACGGTGATCAGCATTGATGTTCCAGTCGATGTTAGCAAGGATCTTTTCGTCCTGTACATCGTCTTTCTGGAAGTTACCGATATCGAAGCCCCACACGTCAGATACGATTTGGCCAACTTGTGCAACATCATCCATAGTGATGTTAGCTACTTCGTTTACTGCACCAGAGCCCGCTGGACCACGATTTAGTGGAGCAACAGAATCAAATTTATCATAAGCAACAAAGAAGAATAGCTTGTCTTTGATGATTGGACCGCCAAGTGTTGCAACGAACGTTTTTTCTTCGAAGTCGAAGTTAAACTCTTCATCACCGTTCTTGTCGCCCATCATAGAGTCGTCAGTGTAGTAGTAACCTACTGAACCGTGGAACTCGTTAGTACCTGATTTAGTTACGGCATTGATTGTACCGCCAGTAAAGCCGTTGTACTCAACGTCAAACGGAGCAGTTTGGATTGAAAGTGATTCAATTGCATCGTAAGAAATTGGTGAACGCTGAGTTGGGTAACCGTTAGCGTTAAGTCCGAAACGGTCATTTAGTGCTACACCATCAACAGTTAAAGAGTTGAAACGGTTGTTTGCACCAGCAATTGTTAGTTCTTTCGCACCACCGCTTTGCACGTTAACAGACGCAAACGGGTCAAGTTGAGCAGCATCAGTGATGTCACGGTCGATTGAAGCAACTTGGTTAAGTGCTTCTAAACCTAAGCTTGTGCTCAAGCCTTCGTTAGTATAGCCAGTACCTGCACTGCTACCCGTTACAACGATAACTTCGGTGCTTTGAGCAGATTCAACAGTGATTGGTAGTGCAAGCGCTTGGTCAAGAGAAAGATAAACGTTCTCTACTTTTGTAGGAACAAAACCGTCGCCTGTAATCGTTACTGTGTATGGACCACCAACACGAAGACCACGTGCTGAGAAGGTACCACTTTCGTTTGTAGTTGCAGTAGATACTGTACCTGATGGTTCGTGCTTGATGGTAACTGTTGCACCAGCAAGGTTTGAACCAGCTTCACTAACAACGTTGCCTCGAATTGCTGACGTTGTTGTCTGCGCCATAACTGTACCAGCTAGGCCAGCAGAAACAGCAACAGCGATAGCAACGCGGCTGAGTTTTGCTTTGAAGTTCATGTGTGTGTTTCCCTTTTTGTTTAAAATACTTTTTTATGGACTTGCGCAGGGCGTTGTCCCTATCAAGACCACTTACTATTCTAGTACCGCGAGAAATTGTTATCGAGGTTCATGTCAAATTTATTACAGTTTTACATTTTTGTTTAACACCAATTGCCCGACGCTAGTGACTTTGCAAAAAATTACTTGACCATATGGTCAAGTTAATTTACTTGTTATTATTGTTGTCTATCTGCAGCAATTGGACAGTTGTATTCTTGGCAGATGTGCGACTAATAAACAGCGTTTAATAAAAATCAGGTTTACCTATAAAAATAAACACTATTTCAATAACTTAACGCCTTAAAATAAATTTACCTATTGCAATAAATAACCTTAACTGATGAAATCCCCACATAAATCGTTAATTCATTTGGTCGTTTTTTTGGCGAATTTTAGAATTGTTGCCTCCGGAAAGTGGATATTATTTGTCATCGTCGCTATCGCGTGCGGTACTTTTAGCTATTTACAAAAAAACAATGTTTATAATGACATCACCCCACAAACCGGTCAATTTTTATACTGTGAAACTAAATTAAGTGCGAATAGCGACATTTTTTCAGTGTACGTTACCGATGGTCGCATTGCTGAAATGGCAAGAGATAGATTGTGCGCTGACAGCACAACAAAGAGGCAATTCGGCGAAGTTAAAATTATCATCGGTCAAAGCGACTACGACACGTTTCGCTACATCAACCACGGCGTTGTTGACCTTGCATTAGTGAAAAAGAACGTGGTCGACGCGTTTGGCGCTGACCAAATATATGGGCTGTCTAAAGTGGCATCGCACCCTAATTACAGCGCCTTTTTCATTGCGTTACGCGAACGCCCGCAATTAAGTAAAGAATACTTGCTTGGTAAAAAAATTGGTTTATTAGATTACCCCAGTAGTCGCTCAGGCCACATTGTACCCAAAACTATTCTACAAAATTTAGGGTTAAGCGACACAAACGTATCAATTGTATATTACAGTTCCCACCAAGAGCTTCGCAGAGCACTGTTAGCAGGTGAGGTTGACATTATTTCGTCTTATTGGGCTGAAGATGACAGTGATCGCTTTTCAAGAAATTACGCAACACCGTTACAAGAAAGCATAGGTGGAATGCAGTGGTACCTGAAAATGCAGACACAAAACACCGATTTGTTCTGTGCTATGCAGTCTGTTGTACATGAAATAGCAATGGCTCACCCGCGACCATATTACAAAAATATTACACTTGAAGCGGGGTGTAACAAATGATCAAACCTAAGTTCAAATCGCCTGCATGCATAACGTTAAACTGGGCACTGCTATTTCTGTGCTTACAGACTATCGCGCTCATTGGCCAGTACTTTTCATTTAAAGCTGATATTCATGAAGCGCAAGATAAAGTCGAACGTCGTATAAGCCTAGACAGCGCATTTCTAGATGTGGGCAATGAAACGCTTAATACGCCGGTCAATCAGCATGCTATCTATAGCTATTTAGATAGATTAAATAGCGAACTAATCAAAGAAGGCTATCCTATTTTAGTGAGCCATATTCAGGAAATCAGCATTCAATCTCAAGATTTCACACAATACCCTAACGTGACATCTACCTTACTGATAAATGCAGAGCAGCGTATTGTAGTTGAGATGCGCAGTAAGTCGTCATGGAGTGGAGTAGGATTTAGTTTTATAGCATTGCTCTGCTCACTTTTACTACTTCCAGTATTTTCTATTGCAACGAAAAAGCGTAAGAAAGTGTCGGCTGTTGAAGAAGAATCGCTGCCGCCAACACCGAAGCTCATTATTAATCTCAAAGATAAAACACTTTCAAACGGTGTTGATGACAAGGTGGTTGCACTACAGAATAAGCCATTATGTTTCTATACTGCTTTAGTTAAGTTTTGTATTGAGTACCCTAATCAGCCGCTTCCTCCGCATAAAGATGTACCACATGAACTTATGATTCTTGCTAACAAGAGCTTTGGTAGACTGATTGAACTTGGGCATACTAAACGCAAAAGGCCAGACTTCAATGCGAATTTAGACAAAACCTTGAGCGAGATCCGTGCAGCCCTTGATGAAGTGTTTGCCGGATTCACTGAAGAAAAAGAAATATACTATCCACCTCGGGCTCAGGGCGAGGGCTCTCGCTCTAAGCAGCACTCGTATGCGTTACCGAGTATAAAGGACGACGATATAGAGATAATTGGTAGCTAGCGATATTTTGACTTGTTCAGTTAAAAACTGACCAATTGGAGAACTTTTTCGTATTTTATGCGAGTTTTAAAAACAGCCCGCAATACCTTGAAAACACAATAAAGTTCTAGCAAAGACCGCGCCCAAAAGTGATAACTTGTGAATATAACATTGATTCGCGAGGCCTAAACGCGTATCTTTGCACCAACAAAACCAGCTTTATAGTACTATGCAATCGCCACTAATTATTGCCATTTCTGGAGCTTCCGGCTCTGGGAAGTCTCTTTTTACAAAAAATTTGTTTAACGGCTTCAGTGCTCAAGGCCGCCCTGTTCAAGTGCTGCGTGAAGATCACTATTACCGCGCACAAGATCATCTTCCCATGGAACAACGTGAGAAGAATAACTACGATCATCCAAATGCGTTTGAACATGAGTTATTGAAAGCACACCTGCAAGCATTGCGTGACGGTCAACCTATCGACTACCCACACTACTGCTATAAAACGCATACGCGTTTACCGGAGACGGAGCGCCTAAACCCCGCCCCAGTCATCATTCTTGAAGGCATTATGTTGCTTGCTCGAACAGACTTGTTACCCTTGTACGACGTGAAAATTTTCATCGACACTCCTCTTGATATTTGTTTGATGCGCCGGATGATGCGCGACCTTAAAGAACGCGGTCGTAGCATTGAATCTGTGGCCAAGCAGTACGAAGAAACTGTGAAGCCTATGTATCATCAATTTATCGAACCTAGCCGCTTCACTGCCGACGTAGTAGTGACGCAAGGTGGCAAAAACCAAATTGCATTAGATGTGATCAAATCACACATTCAGCAAGCGCTTCTTTAAGGGAACATTACTATGGTAGGTTTACTGGGCATTGCAGTCCTTCTGGGTATTGCTTTCGCGTTATCATCGGCGAAACGTAGTATAAATTGGCGCACCGTTGGCGGCGCATTTGCTATTCAAGCATCAGTTGGCGCGTTTGTCCTGTATTCTGAAACAGGTAAAGAAGTATTGTTGAGTGCAACCAAGTTTGTTGCCAACATCATTGCTTACAGCCAAGAGGGCATAAACTTTCTGTTTGGCCCTATTGGCGACAAGTCAATTGCATTCATTTTTGCCTTCAATGTACTCCCTGTTATTGTCTTTTTCTCTGCCCTTATCGCGGTTCTCTATCACCTCAAAGTGATGGGTGTCATCATCAAAGTAATCGGTGGTTTCTTACAAAAGACGCTGGGTACCAGTCGCCCTGAATCCATGTCTTCGGCTGCCAACATTTTTGTCGGTCAAACCGAAGCGCCTTTAGTGGTTCGTCCTTTCATTCCCCATATGACAAGTTCTGAGCTTTTCGCGATTATGGTCGGAGGCCTGGCGTCCATTGCGGGCTCAGTAATGGCCGGTTACGCCGGTATGGGTGTAGAGCTGAAATACTTATTGGCGGCCAGCTTTATGGCGGCGCCTGGTGGCTTACTAATGGCAAAAATAATGCTGCCAGAAACCAGTAAGCCCAATGAAGATTTACATGACGTAGATGCGGAAGATACCGGCTACGCCAATGTTTTTGATGCTGCAGCCAGTGGCGCAGCGTCAGGCATGCAGCTTGCGTTAAACGTAGGTGCAATGCTACTCGCTTTCATAGCATTAATTGCCATGTTCAACGGCCTTATTGGCTGGACAGCAGAGCTATTTGGCTATGAAAACGTTACGTTTGAAGGGATCCTGGGTTATGTACTTCAACCTCTCGCATGGGCAATCGGCGTACCATGGGAGGAAGCACAACTTGCAGGTAGCTTTATTGGTCAGAAAATGGTGGTCAATGAATTCGTTGCTTACCTTAACTTCTTAGAAAACCAATCGCAGCTATCTGAAGCATCTCAGGCCATTATCACCTTTGCACTTTGTGGTTTTGCAAACTTCTCTTCTATCGCTATTTTGATGGGTGGAATTGGTGCTATGGCACCAACACGCAGAAAAGAAATTGCGAGACTGGGGTTAAAAGCTGTTATTGCTGCAACGTTATCTAACTTAATGAGTGCCGCGCTAGCGGGCTTTTACCTCTCTCTTGGTTAAATTTCATTAATTTGGACCAGTTGGTCAAGATTTTACTAGACTAACTGGTCAGGTTTCTGTAGATTACGCGCAAATTCCTCGCGGGGTTGATTTATGTCAATTTCTGCGACTTTTTTCTGTAGCCCGTCTACCTTTATAATGCCGCAGTCAAAATATACGGGATAAAGTTATGCAATTAGTTGCTGTTGATTACCAAGCGGAAAACGCACAAGAAGAATTCGTGAAGTCACTTCGCGAGACAGGGTTCGGTGTTTTAAAAAATCACCCTATCCAACAGTCATTAGTTCAAGGTATTTACGACAATTGGCAGGGCTTCTTCGACAGTGAAGAGAAGAACGATTACCTGTACAACAAGGGTAAACAAGACGGATTTTTCCCTCAGAGCGTTTCTGAGGTAGCCAAAGGCTTTACGAAAAAAGATATTAAAGAGTATTACCACTTCTATCCGTGGGGTCAGTGTCCAGAAGCACTACACCCGCAGATTTCTCAGTACTATGGGGAAGCAAATACACTAGCGAAAGAGCTATTGGGTTGGATAGAAAAACATTCTCCTTCAGAGGTGAGCGATAAGTACAGTCAACCGCTAGGTGACATGATCAAAGATTCTGATCAAACCTTGCTACGTATACTGCACTACCCACCACTAAAAGGTGATGAAGAAGTAGACGCAATTCGCGCAGCTGCTCACGAAGATATTAATTTGATTACTATCTTGCCTGCAGCCAACGAGCCTGGATTGCAAGTACAAGCTAAAGACGGTAGTTGGATTGAAGTTCCTTGTGATTTCGGGAACTTGATTGTGAATATTGGCGACATGCTTCAAGAAGCATCAGGCGGATACTTCCCATCAACTACGCATAGGGTTGTAAACCCAGATGGTGCTGACATGACGAAATCTCGTATCTCATTGCCACTGTTCTTACACCCTAGACCAGATGTTGTTCTTTCAGAACGTCATACCGCAGGGTCATACCTGCAAGAGCGCCTTCGTGAGCTGGGCGTTATATAAATTAAGTTCCTTTTGTAGTGTTATTCTTTTGCCGCAGCTAGTCTGCGGCTTTTTTTTAACTGCTCACCAATGTTGCCAGCTTCGACGAATAGCGCTGCTTTTCCTGTTCATTTGGTGAATGTCTCACTGCCCTTTCTAGATAACGCTGTGCTTCGCTGGCATCACCTAATTCATGATATGCTTTGGCCATACCGAACAGAATCTCGTGACGAACGCTATCGAGTTTTAACCCTCGTTCATAATGCGTTATCGCAACTTCAATATTGCCAGACTCAAAAGCCTGCTCCCCTAATATATAATGATAGAAAGGGTTACTTTTTCTCTTCTTTTCAACCATTTGTGTAATAAGCAGTGCTTCCTCACGTCTATCTTGGTGAGTGTAGAGAATAGATAAGTTTTCCCATGCAGTAAGGTTTTCATCATTGAGCGACAGTGCATGTTTGTAAGTCAACTCTGCTTGGTCATAAGCATCGACCATTCTATATAGCACACCTAAATTCACCCAGCTTTGCTGTAATTCGGGAGATAACCTAGCGGCTGCACGAAAATAGCTGTAAGCACGAGTGTAGCTATTAGCTACCAGTGCATCTGCCCCCTTATTGTTGTAGTACATAGATACTATTTTGTTTTTTGTCACAGGCCTGCGGGGAAAATAATTTCGCAGCATTTGCGGGTCAAAATCCACGTCTGCCCATGTCCCTCCGACTAATGCTATTTGGCTGTCACTAGGCATTGAGATACGCATGTTAATATGCCCGTTTAGTAAGCTATATCCTTCTCTTCGCGTCCAGTATTCCGGAATATCTACCTCGTAGAAAGTTGCGTCTAAACCTACATGCTCTGCCAGCGCGTACGTCATAATTGATAAAGATAAACAGTTTGCTGCTCGGTTATTAAACGTTGAATCCGCAGTAGTATTTGCACTATTGCGATATAGCATGCCGTAATCTGAATGATCGAAGATTGCTTTCACAAGTCCTTTAACATTTTTCTTAGAAATGCTTTTGACATATACCGCTTTTTCAGCAAAAAGCTGAGCGTCTTCACCTAAACGAAAAATTTCGTCGATGGTCTCTACGGGAAACAAATGGTAGGACGGGAAGAGGTTGTCGTTTAATAAAGTAGGAGGCGATACTGTATGTTTACTTTCGGTAGACTGGCAAGCGCCGAGTAAGCTACAAAATAGTAGCAAGAAAACTAGTCGAGTATTCATATTAAGGCACCTTTTCTAGTTACTCGATAGTTTAAAATTATAGCACTAAAGTACCTTTTTACATTTTATTTACATGCTAAAGGAAATACTATGAAAAAAGTGATGATAAACGACGCGCAAGTTATCAAAGCTGATGTGATGACCAGCAACGGCGTTATTCATGTTATCGATTCAGTATTACTTCCCGCCGATGTAAGGGCGTCACTGTAATTTATCCGACAAAAATGTAAATGAAGAGCATAGACCAACGATGCTTGGTCTTTGCTCCTCTAAATATATACATAGATCTCTTCCAACAATTCCCGCGTAACTAAAGACAATTCTACAAAAGCCTTTAAATGACCTTGTCAAAACCTAAGAATGGAAAATAGATAAAGGCCATCAACTCGATGTCACTAGACTTATAAATATCAAAGGTCTATCACTAAACCAGAGAAGGAGTTCAAATGTTTGCGGTTTACACATACAGTATTGCTGGGCTACTAGTCATTAGTTTGACTGTGTTTGTTCAAAACATCGTAGCCGCTGTTGCACATAGAAAGCAGTCTCACTACATTCCTGGCAAAGTCAGTGAAGAATTAAGCCATGATAGCTTTGTATTTAGAAGCCACAGAACCTTTCATAACTCGATTGAAAATATTCATCAATTTACCCTGCCCGCCCTACTTTGCATGTTCCTTGGAGCGCAAACAGACGTGCTCGCCATTTTGGTCTGGGCATTCGCAGTAAGTCGTATCATTCATATGGCGCTTTACTATGCTGTTGCCACGGAAAAGAACCCTAGCACAAGAAGCTATTTTTACATGATAGGCGCGCTTTGCACGCTTGGCGTTTATGGCCTCGCGTTTATCAATCTATTTATCTAAAGCAACAATTCGTCGATAAAACTGAATAGATGCGTTCTTTTCTAGAAAAAAGCTGCAGGGGATTAAAGTTTTTTGAGAAAAGGCAGATAAATCAGAAGTTATGCTCAGCGCTTAAATATTACACTTTTGATTAATGTTCTTTTCTTGATTCAGGCGTATTCTTACTATTTGAAAACTCGACCATGCCCATGTGTTTAGGAGATCCAGTGTATATTGACCAAGTCGGGGGTCGTACGTTAGCTGATTGCAACGTATTGATAGTCGATGACCAAGCTAGCAGCAGACTCGTATTAGAAACTTTACTCGAAGAAACAGTAAATTGTTTTTCTGTTGACTCTGGTAAACAGGCTATCGAGTATTGCAAGCACAACACGCCTGACTTGATCCTCATGGATGTTTCCATGCCAGAAATGGACGGACACCATACCACTGCGCTGCTTCGCGCCACCCCCTCTTGCGAACATATACCGGTCATTTTTGTAACGTCTTCTTCAACTGAAGAGGAAGAATCACGCTGTTGGGCATCGGGTTGTGTGGACTTTGTAGTAAAGCCTGTCAACGCCTGTACGCTGCGCAATCGTGTTAAGTCACATATTCACCACAAACTTAGAAGCGATTTCTTAGAAACGCTGATTTATCTCGACAAACTGACCGGGGCCTACAACAGGCACTATTTGGATGACTTTTTACCCCGACTTGTAAGAGACAGCGAGCGTAACGCTTCTCCCTTGTCTCTTGTTATCTTTGATGTTGATCACTTCAAACTGTTTAACGATATGTATGGACATTTAGATGGCGATAGCTGTTTATGGAAGGTCAGCAAAACGATAAGTGACGCACTCCTTCGACCTATGGACAAGTTAGTTAGAATTGGTGGTGAAGAGTTCTTAGTGATTTTGCCAGGCACTGACGGGGAGGGTGCAGTAGCTGTCGCCGAACGTTTATTGCAAACCGTTTACGACCTCAACATTATCCATAGTTCGTCTGAGTATGGGCGTGTAACACTAAGTGCTGGCTTAGCGATAAAAAACGCCAACGATGATAAAACGATTGATTTCGTAATGCTTGAGGCGGATAAAAACTTGTATTCAGCTAAAACCTCTGGCAGAAATCGGTTAGTATCCCCTTCACTCTCGTCTGCAAAAAAAGAAAAGACCATCGGCTCTTCACAACCACAGAAAACTGTCTAGCTATCGCCTAATTGAATGCGTCCAACAGCCCCAGTGTGAATTAAGCAGTCCAGCGTGGCTTCTCTAGTTATACCTAATTCAGTCAATTGAGCTAGGAAGAGCTGCAGTGTAGCCAACGCATCATCTAGCGCATTATGCTCATTAAAAGCAGGAAGGCCCAAGCGTTGGCGGCAGACACTTAGCGTAGCGCTATTACTTGGCAAAACTTGATGCTGCTTATTTAGCTGATATAGCGCAAGCTGCAGGGTATCAATGTAAAGCACATTTATCTTTGGTGCGCCGCACTGTTTAAAAGCTCTGTTTAACGCCGTTAAGTCTAGCCTAGCGTTGTGAAAAATAAGTACGTGTTGTTGAAATAAGGGTGCGAGTGCATCAATTGCCTGCGCTAGGTTTTCTCCTTTTTGCAAAACATCAAGGGTTAACCCATGAATCACCGGGCTTTGCCCTAAATCTGCGGTTGTATTAATGACATGATAGCCGCAAGAAGACAAATCAATACGACTACCTATACCACTCACATAACCCACGGAAGTAATTTGCGTTTTAGAAGGGTTTAGAGACGTAAGCTCCAAATCAACTGCGGTGAACGATGTTTTATAAACGTCAAAATTGCTAAAGCACTGCTTCAGCTTAGCTTTGCTAGAGAGCGCCTGTGAGCATGCCTTAATCCACTCTTTAATCATATCGGTTAACTTACGCCGCCAGAAAACTTCATCACCATAGCTTGATTGGTTCTCTCTATCGCTTTAAATGCCGCTTTAAGCTGATGTTTCTCAATTGAGGACAAGCTGGATATCGACACTCGGTTGTCGGTAACTTTGTTTTCAAGTTGATGGCGCCAGCGCAGGCGATTCAGGAAAAGCCAAATATCGCGAAGATTTGTTGCATCACGCTTCGATAGTTGAGAGCGTTCAGAAAGAACTTCTAGGCGTGCAAGTGTATTAGGTAAAGTCACGCCATCGGCTAGTGCGTAAATTCGGGCGATATTATTAATTAAAGCGACAGCACGGGTTTTAAGATCGATAAGGTCTTTTTGTTTTCTACCCTTTTCATAAACAAACTTCTGAAACATGGAAAGCGGCACAGATATTTCATTACTATGCCTGGCAAGTGCTGCTAAAAACATGTTTTGCTGCATCAAAGGCGCACGCCGTTTTTGAAGGTGCTTGAATAAGCTTATATCTCCCGCTGCACATCGAACATCAAGAAAAATATTAAAATGCATAATCGCATCTTTGGTGGGCGCTTTTACCCATTGTTTCGCCTCTTCAAGAGCCTCATCCAATGACAACCTAAGCTTGGGGTTACTGGCCATAATATTGCCATCGCACAGCTTAATACCGCACTTCGCTAACCCGTTGCATACGTACTGAGCCATATTTGAAAAGTATGCGGATTGCGCTTCGGAAGGTCGTTCTGCAAGAAGCAAGCCGTTGTCTTGATCTGAGCCCATAGTTTGGTCTTCTCTAGCTTGCGAGCCATACACCAACCACGCAAACATCATGGGAGCTTTACCGTTAGCTTGTTGGAAAAAACCAATGAGTTTTCTGGTCATAATATCGGTTGCTTGTGACAGTATTTTTCCAGCAATATCGTAATCACCCGCTTTTTTCGCGTGAGCAGAGAAATAGTGAGGCAGTTGCCACGAGAGGCGAGTGAGTTCATATAAGTTCTCGGCTTTGCTTAGTTCACCAATTATAAACAGTACGTTCCCCCGCTGATGACGAATAATATCGCTGGCCGTTACCATTCCAAGCGGCACTTGCGTTTGGTTGTCGATAACAGGCAAATGATGAATATTTTTTTCTGTCATTAGCGCTAATGCATCAAAAAGCGTTCTGTTTCCCATAATTTGGGCGGGGTTAGCCGTCATTATCTGACTAACAGGGAGATGAATGTCTAAAGATGCCGCAACTACTCTCGACCTTAAGTCACGATCAGTAATAATGCCTATAAGCTTCTCTTCTTGCGTAACCAACAAAGAAGAAACTTTTTGCGACGTCATTAACTGAGCAGCAACCGTAATGGGTGTTTGAGCATCAACGGAAACCGGGGCTTTTTCGATAGCATCAGTAAGGCCTTTGTAGAGCCACATTGAATTACTATCTGCTATAGCGTGATTTTGAAGTGCATTATTTCTAAGCCCATCAAAAAAGTGCCGTATTACTGGGATCTCTAGTAAAGGCTCAATGGCTAGCGCATCGAAACAATAGACCAACCCAGGGCTGTCGACCGTTATGCTTAGTGGGAAATTGCTCTTTTCTATTATATTCGTATAACCGAAATAGTCCCCATCACTCAAGTGGCGCGTGGGAGCATCGGAATCTTTCACAGAAAACTGTCCACTTTGAATAAGAAACAGCGACACCTTATCTTTGAAAACATCGTTAACATTTTCATTAGTTAAATAGATAAGTTCTGTGTGCTTTACCAACGCGTGTTTCTGATCATTATCTAGTAGTTCGAAAGGCGCTGATGTATTGAGAAAGTCTTCAACTTGCTTAGCCATTGCAGTCATAGAAATTGTCCGGTACACAAAAAGAAAAAACCAACCTACTCACTTTCGCCAGTAGATTGGTTTTATTTTGCTAAAGCCTATCTTTAGGCAACATTAGCTTAGTGCGCTGATGCTTCACCCGCTCCCTTAGGATAACGAATGCTTTCAACCAGTTCTTGGATTTCTTCTGGCGCTTCATCTGTTGCTTTGAACACAAGGAAAGCCACAATGAAGTTCACCATCATACCCAAAGTACCAATGCCTTCAGGAGAGATACCAAACCACCAGTTGTCAGGCGTATTAGCCGCTGGGTTTACAAACTTAAAGTAAATAATGTAAGCCGCAGTAAACGCGATACCTGAAATCATCCCAGCAATAGCACCTTTATCGTTCATACGCTTGCTAAAGATACCCATGATAATTGCCGGGAAGAAACTCGACGCCGCCAAGCCGAAGGCAAATGCCACCACCTGCGCCACAAATCCAGGTGGATTAATACCGAAGTAACCCGCTATCACTATCGCCACACCAGCAGCCAGTCGCGC
This sequence comes from Alteromonas alvinellae, assembly GCF_902705805.1. Classification (NCBI taxonomy): domain Bacteria; kingdom Pseudomonadati; phylum Pseudomonadota; class Gammaproteobacteria; order Alteromonadales; family Alteromonadaceae; genus Alteromonas; species Alteromonas alvinellae. The sequence continues at coordinate 52,243 of NZ_CACSIH010000159.1, forward strand.
ATACATAAGCTCGGCTTTATCGGTAATATTCGGCATAAAGTTCCGCTTCAGTAAGTCGTGTGATACAGAGGTTGAAATAACCAGCAGCAAGCCCGCTGAAGTAGAAAGGGCTGCTGCCACACCACCCGCGGCAACGAGTGCAATAACCCACGCTGGTAAATTAGCAATTTCAGGGTTAGCCAATACCATGATGTCGCGGTCAACTTTCATTTCGTTGCGCTCATCACCCGAATAGAACATCTTGCCATCACCGTTCTTATCTTCATATGAGATAAGGCCAGTTTGTTCCCAGTTTTTAATCCACGACGGCGCTTCTTCATAGCTGGTACCCGTCATTTCAGGGCCGTTAATGGTTTCGATCATATTCACACGGGCAAACGCTGCTAACGACGGTGCTGTAGTGTAAAGAATGGCGATAAATGCTAAGGCATAGCCGGCAGATTTACGTGCATCGTGAACTTTAGGCACAGTGAAGAAGCGAACAATAACGTGTGGAAGACCCGCAGTCCCCACCATTAGTGCAAAGGTGATAAAGAATACATCGATAGTACTTTTCGTTCCTGACGTATATTCATTGAACCCGAGTTCGACGGATAAATTATCGAGTTTCTGCAGCATATGCATCCCCGAACCGTCAGCTAAAGTTGCCCCAAAGCCAGTTTGTGGCAGGATGTGTCCTGTTACCATCATTGAGATAAACACGGCAGGCACTATGTAAGCGAATATCATTACGCAATATTGCGCTACTTGAGTATAAGTGATGCCTTTCATACCGCCAAGCACGGTGTAGAAAAACACAATAACCATGCCGATAACTACGCCAGACACAATATCCACTTCTAAGAAGCGGCTGAATACCACGCCTACGCCACGCATTTGGCCTGCTACATAGGTGAAGCAAACGAAGATGGCACAAAATACCGCAACCGTACGTGCGGTTTGTGAGTAGTAGCGATCGCCAATAAAGTCAGGTACCGTAAACTTGCCAAACTTACGTAGGTAAGGTGCTAAACAAAGTGCAAGTAGAACGTAGCCGCCGGTCCAGCCCATAAGGTATACCGCACCATCGTAGCCCATGAATGAGATAAGGCCCGCCATAGAGATAAACGATGCAGCCGACATCCAGTCTGCCGCCGTAGCCATACCGTTCATAACAGGCGGTACGCCACCACCTGCTACATAAAAGTCATTTGTCGACCCGGCGCGGGCCCAAATTGCAATTGCAATATACAGCGCGAACGACGCGCCAACGATAATGAATGTTAAAGCTTGAACGTCCATGATTTACTCCTCATCTACGCCGTAGCGTTTGTCCATGGCGTTCATCTTCGCCATATAGACAAAGATCAATGCAACAAATACGTAAATTGAGCCCTGTTGTGCAAACCAGAAGCCTAATTTAAAGCCAAAAAACTGAATTTCATTTAAGATATCGACAAACAGTATGCCGGCACCAAATGATACGATGAACCAAACGACTAAAAGCTTAGCGAGGAGTGCTAGGTTTTCACTCCAGTAGGCTTTTTTGTCCTCTTCGTTTCTAAATGCCATTGTTTCACCCTCATGTCAGGTTAACTAGTTGTTATGATTTTACAATTCCCTAACGCTCGGCTTTGTTAACGTTATTGCTGCGTTTGGAAGTTTTGCACAAAGCAGAAACCAAGCAGCAAAAGTCAAGCATCTAGGAGGTCAGCTACTACTCTAGACCTGAGGTGTGAATTTCAAAATGAGACCATGGTCGTAGGTAGACCATGGTCGAAATGATTATAATATCGGCACAGTTGTTAAAACTAGGTTAAAGGAAGATTATGGTTTTTGGTTGGGTAACACTTGCAGTCTTGTACCTCTTTTTGCTGTTTTCACTGGCAAGTTGGGGAGAGAAGAATTCGCCTACAGCAAGAGCATTAACTTCCCATCCCGCCATTTATTCATTGGCCCTGGCAATCTATTGTACTGCTTGGACGTTTTTTGGCATGGTGGGGCAAGCAAGCAGAGATACATGGATTTATCTGCCAATTATGCTTGGCCCTATCCTAGTGTATGTGCTGGGATACAAATTTATTTATAAGCTGACATTAGTCAGTAAAAAGCAGCATATTACTACCATCTCCGACTTTATTGCCTCTCGTTACGGAAAGCGACAAACCGTTGCCCTGGTAGTAACCCTGATTGCATTACTCGCCACCATCCCCTATATCGCGCTCCAATTAAAAGCGGTTGGCGCAACCTTTCAACTGTTAACTCAGCAACCCAACAGTAATGGAATTATCATTGCAGCCACGGGCTTTATCGCTGTTTTTGCGATCTATTTTGGTACACGCCAAACCGACGTTACAGAATACAGACGTGGTCTAATGCTAGCCATAGCCTTTGAGTCAACCATTAAGCTACTTGCCTTAGTGTTAGTCGCCATTGTCGGCTATAGCGCTTGGAAACGCACGCAATCAGGGGCATTCTTTGAGAGCTTCACGAATGAGGTAGCACTTGCTCAATTTGGCTCATTCAGCTTCATCGCACAAACGATTATGGCTGCGGCAGCCATTGTTTGCTTACCTCGTCAGTTTCATGTAGCCATTATTGATAACTTGAGCTTAGGCCATTTACGCACAGCGCGCTGGCTGTTTCCGCTGTACCTCACCATTATTTCTGCTGTTATTCCTGTTATCGCTATTGCGGGTAAAGCCATTTTTGCAGGCCAAGGCATTGAGCCCGATTCGTACGTTTTATCACTCGCTATGTTTTCTGAGTCAGCATTGCTTCAGGTCATAGTTTTTGTGGGAGGGCTTTCTGCGGCCACCGCTATGATTATTGTCGCCACGTTAACGCTAAGTACCATGCTTACTAATGACGTGATATTGCCGCGTATTCTTGCATTTTCCGGCAATACTGATGATAAAAAAGACGTGTCGAAAAGAATCCGCCTTATCCGCCGTATCGTTATTGCCTTCATTTTATTAATGGCCTTTTTATACCACCAGCAAATGACCAGCAGTCGGTCTCTTCACTCTATTGGTCTTATTGCGTTTTCTCTTGTAATACAGCTAATGCCTGCCATTGTTGGCGGCCTTTATTGGAAACGCGCTCACGCCCATGGTGTCTACGCAGGCCTAATGGTAGGGCTTGTTATCTGGGTGCTGTGGTTAGTGCTTCCCATTGTGAGTGAACAAGTGTCTCAGATGGAACAGAACGAGCTTATTAGTCAAGGCGCCATGATTAGCTTGGCAGCAAATAGCCTTGTCTACATTCTATTTTCCCACTTTGCACCCCAGCGCCTCATTGATAGAATGCAAGCAGAAGCGTTTGTTTCACCCGCTATATCTGGTACTAATACGGTTAAATCACAAGCGACTAATGTCACCGTGTCTGACCTTATCACCCTGCTTTCAACCTTTATGGGAACAGGCCGCTGCGATCAACTTCTTACTCAATATCAGCAGTTAAATAATTGCCAGCTAAATCATACTGATACGCCTGATGAGTCTTTTTTATCCTTTTGTGAACGGGCTCTCGGTGGTGTAATTGGAGCATCGAGCGCGAAGGTATTACTAGACAGTGCGCTGCGCGGTAAAAAAATGGATTTTACGGAGGTCATTAACTTCTTCGACGATACCACGCAGGCGATGCAATTTAATATGACGGCGCTATTAACCTCGCTTGAAAACATGGATCAGGGAATTAGCGTGGTAGATAAACATTTGAATTTGGTCGCTTGGAATAAACGCTACGCCAACCTCTATCCCTACCCAGACAACTTACTTGCTGTCGGCACGCCCATTGAAAAGCTCATTCGATACAACGCGTCGCAAGGCGAGTTTGGAACTCACGATGTCGATGCTGAAGTAGAAAAACGTTTGGCGCACTTGCGATCCGGTATGCCCCATCGCTTTACTCGTCAGCGCAAAGATGGTCGGGTCATTGAAATGGTAGGTAATCCGCTACCTGGCGGCGGTTTTGTAACAAGCTTCAACGACATCACCGGGCACGTGGAAATTCAGCAAGCGTTAGAAGAATCGAATATTGATCTAGAAGCCCGTATTAAGAAACGCACCGAAGAAGTGCACTCCATTAACGCAGAGCTTCGCCTTGAAATAGAACGCCGCTCAGAGGCCGAGAAAGAATTGATAAGGGCACGAAAAGCCGCAGAAGACGCCAACGCCAGTAAAACTCGTTTCTTAGCCCTTGCCAGTCATGACGTACTGCAGCCACTTAATGCAGCTAAGCTCTATGTAAGTGCGTTGGAAGAGCAGGAACTCTCTGATCAGGCCCAAGCTATTATTCAAAAGCTTGGCCATAGCGTCACGTCGAGTGAAACCCTTATCGGCACCTTGTTAGATATCGCGCGTTTAGATCAAGGTGAAATGAAGCCCGACATTGAATCTATCGATGTTCGCGTCTTACTCTCTCCGCTTGTTGATGAAATGGCCATGCGAGCCCGCGAGAAAGGACTGGCCTTCAAAGCCATAATTCGCCCTTGCTGGGTTAAAGCTGACAAAACGTATTTATACCGAATAACTCAGAATTTGCTATCAAATGCTGTGAAGTACACGGAAATGGGTCGAGTTTTATTTGTCGTAAAACCGGTGAAAGAAACCGTCTATTTCAAGGTTATCGACACAGGTATTGGTATATCAAATGATAAAAAAGACAGCATATTCGGCGACTTTTTCCGTGCGAACGAAAGTAAAGAGCATGGCTTAGGTCTAGGCTTGGGTGTTGTGCGCCGCTTAAGTTTGCAGTTAAACAGTGATATTAGCGTTAACTCGAAAGTTGGAAAGGGAAGCTGTTTTTCATTTTCGCTTACCAAAGCTGAGCCCAAACTGGTATCTAATGTTATTGCAAAACCTCGCAGCACTACATTTACTGGAATGAATGTACTCTGTGTGGACGACCAACGGGAAAATTTGGACGCCATGCAAACCTTGTTACAAAAATGGAGAGTGAACGTTTTCTTAGCGAATAACTGGGATGATGCACTGAAGGTCTGTGAGGTTATCCAGCCTCAAATTTTACTAATGGATTATCAGCTAAGCCACGATAGCGAGAAAAACGGGCTGGCGCTGATTGAAGAAATAAGGCATCGATTAAACATCGTAGTGCCGGCAGCGCTGATAACAGCAACACCAGATGAGAGCTTAGTTACACAATGCAAAGCACAAGGCGTTAACTTTCTAGCCAAGCCGCTAAAACCAGCGAAGCTTCGTGCGCTACTTCAAAGTATGACCCGCTATATAAGAGAAGCGAAAAACGTTTAATGAAGACGCGCTTACAATAACTCGTCATGTGGTTTGGCTTCTTCTGTCTTAACCACCGGCGTTTCTACACTCGACTTTGCGACGACTTTGCCCATTGCGCCCCACTTTTCTTTCGGATTGAGTAGCACTGGGCGAGTAAGAATCAAATTGTTAGGGTACATTAAAGTTTCGCGGTCGGCGGTCAGTAAGCGCGTGCTAAATGGCCCAACATCAGCAATTACTCCCTCGATATAGTTGTCTCCATCAAGAATACGCACGTAGTTGCCGCGACGATAGGCTACATTGGTCAATAAAATAAAGTACGCAGTGATGTTACTAATAAGCGACCAGCTTGCAAATAGCGCTACCCCAGTCACCGTTATGATAGACGTAGAAAGTACAAGTAAGCCCGAAAAATCAATGCCCCAAGCCAGCAAAAGCAGGGAAAGCGAGACCGTAGCGACGATCACACGCGCAGCAAAAAGCCCTTTCAAGGCGCTGTTAGATTTAAGTTTTGACTTTACGATATTCGTTTCTAATTTTGGCAGTAATTTCCGCGACATTGCCAAATAGATAAGCAGAACTAAACCACTGAACACGACGTTTGACTGGTACTGAGTTAACCACGCCAAAAAACCATGCCACCACTCATTCATTAACCCAAATCCTTACATTTTTTCGTTAAGCAGACTGACCTTAAATTCTGATTTTACGTTAAAAAGGCCGACGCGCGCTAATGCTAACGTGAATAACAGACAAGTTCATGCATTAAAAGCAATCGACACAACAAGAATTATTCGTAAGACACTCCCTATCACTTCTATTAGTATGCGCGCAAAAATGACTTGTCTAATTAATAATCACGTTCTAACGTGGTAGTAGATTGGTCGATAAAACGACAAAATAAAACACAAACTACAGGCTTTTTTATAATGCGCATTGCAATTCTTTCTAGAAATCCTCGTCTTTACTCTACTTCACGCTTAGTCGAAGCTGGGCAGGCTCGCGGGCATCAAGTTGACGTTATCGACACTATGCACTGTTACATGGATATCACGAGCGCGCGACCGTCTGTTCGCTATAATGGTAAAAAACTGCCTTACTATGATGCAGTGATCCCTCGAATAGGTGCGTCTGTTAGCTTTTACGGCACATCAGTCGTTCGCCAATTTGAAATGATGGGCACATACAGCCTTAACGAGTCGGTTGCTATCAGCCGTTCTCGAGATAAATTGCGTTCGTTGCAGCTTTTATCACGTAAAGGCATCGGTATGCCGAGAACAGGCTTCGCACACCACCCTGACAAAATCGACGATGTTATTAAGACGGTTGGCGGCGCCCCAGTGGTTATTAAGTTACTTGAAGGCACGCAAGGTATTGGCGTGGTATTGGCAGACACGCAAAAAGCGGCAGAGTCGATCATTGAAGCCTTTATGGGTCTTAACGCCAGTATTTTAGTGCAAGAGTTCATTAAAGAAGCGGGCGGTGCAGATATTCGTTGCTTTGTGGTAGGTGGAAAAGTTGTAGCAGCGATGAAGCGCCAAGCAGCACCTGGGGAATTCCGCTCTAACCTTCACCGTGGCGGTCAGGCAAGTTTAGTTCGCCTAAGTCCAGCGGAACGCAAAACAGCGGTAGATGCGGCTAAAACGATGGGACTAAATTGTTGTGGCGTGGATATTCTTCGTTCGAACAACGGCCCTGTTGTAATGGAAGTAAACTCTTCGCCGGGCTTAGAAGGTATCGAGAAAGCAACTAACAAAGACGTTGCCAGCATGATTATTGAGTTCATTGAAAAGAGTGCCGAGCCGCATAAAACGAAAACCCGTGGAAAAGGCTAACCCTTTTAACCTATGCAATAACGTAATTATAGGAAAACGTTAGTGGTAAATGATGTTTTAAAAATTGGGGGTGAAAGTATTGCTCCTGGCGAAACAAAAAAGATTGAGCTAGAAATGCCGCCGCTCTACACGGCCACCAATATGAGCATTCCCGTTTATGTAAAACGAGGAAAGCGGCCTGGACCTGTTATGTTCGTTAGCGCTGCCATTCATGGTGACGAGTTAAATGGTATTGAAATTGTTGGGCGACTTATCCGCTCAAAGGCTATTGAACGCTTAAGAGGCACCTTGATAGCTGTACCAATGGTTAATGTATATGGCGTGCTCAATCAATCTCGTTATTTACCCGACAGACGAGATTTAAACCGCAGTTTTCCCGGCAGTAAAAAAGGTTCGCTTGCCGGTAGGTTAGCCAACTTGTTTTTCAAAGAGGTGGTGAGTAAGTGCGACGTAGGCATTGATCTTCATACTGGGGCTATACATCGCAGTAATTTACCGCAAATTCGCGCAGACCTAGACGACCCAGAAGTACTAGAAATGGCCAAGGCATTCGGCGTACCTGTGCTGCTCAATGCTGAATTACGCGATGGTTCTTTGCGAGAATCTGCCAGTGAAAGTGGCGTTAAAATTTTACTTTACGAAGCAGGCCAGGCATTGCGATACGACGAATTTTCTATTCGAGCGGGCGTAAGAGGCATTATTAATACCATGCGCCACTTAGGAATGCTGAATAAAAGTAGAAGCAAAGGCCATAGTATTGAGCGCTTTATTGCAAGGCAAAGTGGGTGGGTTCGCGCGCCTGAGAGCGGTTTTGTGACTCACTTGGCTCAGCTTGGTGACCACGTAGAAAAAGGTGATAAACTGGCTTTTATTGCCGATCCGTTTGGCAACTATTTAGACAGCCTTGAGAGCCCAGCTGAAGGGGTTGTTATTGGTAAACAAAACATTCCGCTTACCCAAGAAGGTGAAGCCGTTTACCACATTGCATACTTCTCAGAGCCTGATACTGTTGCGGAACATGTAGAACTATTACAAGACAATTTATTACCACCAGAACAGGGGCCTGTTCTTTAACATTGGTAGAAAAACTGATGAACAATAAGAAAATTGTTGGTGCGGTAGAACTGTGCGATTTACCTAAACTTGCTATCTCCGATTTAAACGTGCGTGTGGATACCGGAGCAGCGACTTCTTCGCTTCATGTAGACAATATTGAAGAGTTCGAACAAGACGGTGAACTATGGATTAAATTTGATATTCACCCAGACATTCACAATGTTGAGCGTGTGGTGCGCCGAGAAGCGCGCGTTGAAGGACAAAAACGCGTAAAAAGCTCAACGGCTACACTTGAGAAGCGCTATGTTATAATTACGCCTATAATAATGGACGGGTACCAGTGGGATATTCAGTTAACCCTAACGGACCGCTCTGAAATGACCTATTTGATGCTGCTCGGAAGAGAAGCGATGAGGGGTCAATTTATTGTAGACCCCGAGCACGACTTTTTGCTGACGGGAAAAGACTAGCAATACAAGTTTGCCAATGGATATTCAGCGTTAAAACCTGCGGCAACTTGCAGTAAGGCATGCGTTTAGTGCATGAAATACAAAATATGGACGTTACGAAAAAAGCCCTAAGTGTTGCCTCTCTGCTGTTGAGTGTATTTACACTATTGAGTGCTAATGCTCAGCAGCAAAACACAAACGAGGTAAGTACTGACTTACCTCACACCGTTCTCCGCCTGCCAAATATTCACCCTGGGCGAGACGCCGTATACGCCTACGCTAAACGTCTTCTCACAGAATCACTGCGCGTTACTGAACCTCAATACGGCTCTTTTGAACTGATTGTCAGCGACCAAGAAACGGCGCAAGAGCGTCAACTACGCAGCCTTGAACACCACATGCTAGACGTGACGTGGAGCGTTACCTCGACAGAGCGTGAACGTCAGTTCCTGCCCATTCGCATTCCCATTATGGCGGGTCTATTTGGTAAGCGTGCACTGCTGGTCAGAGAAGGCGATACACGACTTAAAGAAGTAAAGTCATTAAACGCGTTACGAGCATATCGAGCTGTTTTGGGCTACGACTGGCCCGATACGAAGATATTTCGCGCAAACGATATCCCGGTGTTGGAAACGACCTACCGGGCGTCATTTCGCATTGTTTCGGAAGGCTTCGCTGATATGTTTCCAAGAAGTGTTATGGAAATTAAAGAAGAACTCGCTGACAAGGCGCTCTCACGCGGTCTGACTATCGACGATCACCTTATCATTTCATACCCAAGCCCCATCTTTTTCTTTGTAGGAAGCGACAATCAGGCATTAGCAGGGCGGATAGCTGAGGGTCTGTTAAGGCTCTTCGAAACGGGTAAGTTTCAGGAGCTACTGTTAGCTCACGATAACTTTAGAGAAGGTATGGCACTTACCGAAGGGCGAACGGTTATTGAAATTGACAATCCTTTGCTAAGTGAACAAAGCCGCTTGGCATTGGAAAAGTTCTTACCGGAATTTGCTACCTCAGAAGCCGTGCTTAAGTTCGACGCTACTGAACCGGCGGCTCCAGCTCAAGTTGTGAAGCAATAAGTACCGCTTGTGTGCGGTTGTTTATGCCCAACTTTTTAAAGATAGCAGTAACATGCGCTTTAACCGTGGCCTCTGCGATATCTAAATTAAAGCCAATTTGCTTGTTCAGCAAGCCGTCTCGCATGTAACAAAGCACTTTGTATTGCGAAGGCGTTAGCGAGGCAACTTTGTCCGCTAATTCAGAGAACTCTTCATTCACCTCATCAACGTCTTCACTTAAGTTATCAGGCAGCCATACATCGCCATCCAGAATTGCTTCTACGGCGTTTGCAATATCTTGCGCACTGGCAGTTTTGGGGATGAACCCTAGCGCGCCCACGCTAATAATCTTTGAAATAAGTGTGGTGTCTTCTGTGCCAGAGACTACGGCAACAGGAAGTTCGGGAAAGAGTTTTCGAATATGCAGCAAGCCAAACAAATCATTGCTACCCGGCATGTGCAAATCAAGCAACAATAAGTCGATATCCTCATTGTTGAGAATATCGACTGTAGTGTTAAGGTCTCCCGCCTCTTTGAGGGTTAAGGCTGGAAGTGACAACGACAACGCGCCTCTTAGTGCATCGCGATACAGCGGATGATCATCAGCGATTAGAAGGGTTATCATTGTCTATATCCTTAGTTTCTACTTATTTAGACGTTCCTCTATCAGTGTATCAACAACCGATGGATCCGCCAACGTTGATGTGTCACCTAATTGCTCATGCTCATTGGCGGCAATTTTACGCAAAATACGGCGCATAATTTTACCAGAGCGGGTTTTAGGTAATCCACGAGACCATTGGATCATATCAGGTGTAGCAATCGGGCTTAGCTCTTGACGCACCCACGCCTTAAGCTCTTTAGTAAGGGCTTCATTTGCTTCAACCCCTTCATTTGGTGTTACGTAAACGTAGATACCCTGCCCTTTGATATCATGTGGGAAGCCAACAACGGCAGCCTCAGCTACTTTAGGATGGGCAACAAGTGCGCTTTCGATTTCAGCGGTGCCCAAACGGTGTCCAGAAACGTTTAGCACGTCATCTACACGACCAGTGATCCAGTAAAAGCCATCTTCATCGCAACGAGCACCATCACCGGTGAAGTACACACCTTTGTATGCGCTAAAGTAGGTGTTGATAAAGCGCTGATGATCGCCATAAACCGTTCGAGCTTGGCTCGGCCAGCTGTCTTTAATAACAAGATTACCTTCTGCTGCCCCTTCAAGCTCATTACCGTCAGCATCAAATAGCGCTGGCTGAATCCCGAAGAATGGGCGAGTCGCTGAGCCAGGCTTTAACTCCGTAGCGCCAGGCAAAGGCAGGATCATGTGTCCACCTGTTTCTGTCTGCCACCATGTATCGATAATAGGACAACGGCTCATACCAATTACGCGGTGGTACCATTCCCATGCTTCAGGATTAATAGGCTCACCTACTGTCCCCAAAAGGCGAAGCGATGAGACATCACACCCTTCAGCTGGAATATCTCCGTGCGCCATTAATGCGCGGATAGCAGTTGGTGCAGTATATAAACTATTTACTTTGTATTTTTCTACTACTTGAGCAATACGTTTAACGTCTGGATAAGTTGGTACGCCTTCAAAGAACACTTGTGATGCGGCGTTCACCATTGGGCCATAAACCATGTAGCTGTGGCCTGTGATCCAGCCTACATCAGCGGTACACCAATAAACATCGTCTTCTTTGTAATCAAAAGCATATTTAAAGGTCATCGCAGAATATAAGAGATACCCGCCCGTGGTGTGTACTACACCTTTTGGCGTTCCAGTAGAGCCTGATGTATAAAGGATAAACAGTGGGTCTTCCGCGTTCATTACCTCTGGTTCACACTGCGCTGACACGCCATCAACAGCGTCATGCCACCACACATCGTGCTTAGCATTCCAGTCTACGTCTCCTCCTGTTAGCTTATGAACTAAAACATGAGTAATAGACGGACACGCATCACCAGCCAGTGCTTTATCCACATTCGCTTTCAGTGGAATACTTCTTCCAGCACGACGGCCTTCATCAGCAGTAATCACGACTTTGGCGTTGCTGTCGTTGATACGATCGGCAATAGCGTTAGGTGAAAATCCACCGAAAATCACCGAGTGCACTGCACCAATTCGGGCACACGCTAGCATGGCGTAGGCAGCCTCAGGTACCATCGGCATGTAAATCGCAACACGATCACCTTTTGCTACGCCCATTTCTTTAAGTGCATTCGCTAATTTACAAACTTCATAGTGCACTTGTTGATACGTGATATCTTGGCTATCTTCTGGTGAGTCACCTTCCCAGTGAAAGGCAACTTTTGTAGCATTATCAGCTAGATGGCGGTCAATACAGTTATAGCTGGCATTTAACTCACCATCTTCAAACCACTTAATAGACACATCGTTTTCACCAAACATTGTGTTTTTAATTTTGGTGGGCTTTTGATACCACTCAAGCATGGATGCGTGCTCAGCCCAGAACGCTTCAGGTTGCTCTACAGATTGCTTATACATCTCATCATATTGAGATGCGGTTAGATGTGTAGACTGAAGAATGTTCTCAGGCACAGGATAAGTTTTGCTGGCGGTCATAAAGATTGCCTCCAATATCAATAATGTAAAATTCTTGTTGTATGGTGAAACACTCTAGCTATTCACCCGCAAAGCAAAATGAGACTTTGGTCTTAGCAGCCTACAACTAAGGTGCTAGTTAAAAAGTTAGACTAAAAGCATTACGACTATAGTCTTATGCGACCATCGGCTTATTTAAATTTGAGATAATAAGTACACAATCAGCAATGTTAACGTTGAATTTACATTTATTTAACCACTTTTTTGGAACAGACACGATGAAAGCTAAAATAAAAAATACGGCTACAGCAGTAGCGCTGTGCCTGGCAGCATCTACAGGTGCAGCACAAGCAGCAACAATCGGCGACACAAGTGTGAAATTCACAGGCTACATTAAAGTCGACGCTATGGTTAGTGACTACTCAGATGGCACCATTGCATCAGGTAGCGTAGGTCGCGATTTCTATATTCCTTCACTAACACCTGTTGGTGGCGTTGACGAAGATCCACAATTTGACGCGCATATCAGAACGTCACGATTCCGCTTTGCAACGTCAACGCCTACGGCTGAAGGCGACACAATTAACGGTGTATTCGAACTCGACTTCCTTGTAACTAGCGGCGGTGATGAGCGAATCAGTAACTCCTACACTCCGCGAGTACGCCACGCGTACTTAACTTACAAGAATTGGTTGGTGGGCCAAACATGGACGACCTTTATGGACGTAGGTTCATTACCAGAATCACTTGATTTTATTGGTACCACTGACGGCATCACCTTTGCCCGTCAAGTTATGGTGAGATATACCAACGGCGGCCTACAGCTTGCGCTTGAAAACCCAGAATCAACCATTACGCCATTTGGCGGTGGTAGCCGAATTACGAGTGACGACAGCAGCGTTCCAGACTTTGTAGCTGCCTATACGTCAAAGTATGACTGGGGTTATGTAAAAGTAGCGGGCTTATTAAGACAGTTGTCTTACGATAATGCCGCTGGCATTGATGCGGACGAAACCAGCTTTGGTGTATCGGTAACCGGTAAATACAATTTGTCTAATGGCGACGATATTCGCTTCACGTTCAACACGGGTAAAGGTTTAGGCAGATACTCTGCGCTAAACGCAGTTAATGGTGCAGTACTTACCGAAAGCGGCGACCTTGAAGCCATAGACTCAACAGGTTACGGCGTTGCGTATCGTCACAAGTGGAGCGAAAAAGCGCGCAGTAGCATCATGTTCTCGGCGTTTGAAGCAGACAATGACGTATCATTAACGGGTTTAGCTACCACTGAAAGCACTTATAGCACACGTGTAAACTACTTGTACTCGCCAACTAAAGCGCTAACCGTTGGCGCTGAATACGCTTTCGCAAAGCGTGAAATTGAAGCCGGCCTTGAAGGCGACATGAACCGCTTCCAAGTTTCAGCAAAATACGCATTCTAATACATGCACTAACTTAAAAAAGAAAAACGGCACTGAGCTCATCAGCGCCGTTTTTTTGTGCATACAGAAAATAGAATGGCGCGCTACGTTAGCTACATAGTGGTGAAGATAATACCCAAAGGCACAATAAAGAATAAGCCACCGATATAAGCTGCGCCGTACATTTTCCGCTCTGCCGCTATCACTGATAATTTATAAGACAAATTGAGCGGAATATTGCGCAATAAAGGCAGCCCGTAAATAAGCGTAACGCCCAGAACGTTATAAATCAGGTGCACAAGCGCTATTTGTAGTGCAAATCCGCTATTAACCCCCACTACACCTAACGCAGCGATAAGCGCAGTGATACATGTGCCTATATTCGCGCCCAATGTGAACGGATAGATATCCTTAGCTTTTAAAATTCCACTGCCAACCAAAGGAACCATGAGCGATGTGGTGGTTGACGAGGATTGCACTAGCACTGTCATCACAGCACCCGACGTTATTCCAGAGAGTGGCCCTTTTCCTATGCTGGTATGCAATAACGCCTTTGCCTTGCCTACCATAAGTGATTTCATAATTTTACCCATGTAGGTAATTGAAAACATAATAAGGCCGATACCAAGAATTATTTTCGCTACGCCCGGATAAATAGAAGGTAAAAAGGAGAATGCTTGTGTAACTATGTCTGTTACCGGTTGCGTCATCGCTTTAATAGGATTAACACCAGACACACCGATGGCTTCACCTGTATGGATAAGCGCAACCAATTGGGCACTTAAGAACTCCAAAATACCAAACGCCATTTCAAGAGGTAAGAAAATTAGTACCGACAGCACATTGAAGAAGTCATGAATAGTGGCCGCATTGAAGGCTCGTTGAAACTCATCTTTTTTTGCAACATGACCAAGGCTCACCAAGGTGTTGGTAATACTGGTCCCAATGTTGGCGCCCATCATCATGGGTATAGCGATAGTTATGGGTAAACCACCCGCTACCATTCCGACAATAATAGAGGTAACCGTACTTGAAGACTGAATAAGTGCGGTACACACCATACCAATAATCAATCCCATGACAGGATTAGAAGCAAAACTAAAAAGAGATTTCGCGTGGTCGCCAGTAGCAAATTTGAATCCGCTGCCGATCATGCTGACAGCTAATAACATCACATAGACTAACAAGGCTAAAAGAAGCCACTTACGCCAGCTATGTGCTTTTTCTAGCACACTGTTCTTGGCTAGTTGAGGGTCAATCATTGACATAATACGCACAACTTCATACTTGAAAAGCTCATAATATGACGTGCGTATTACACAAAAATGACGGGGAGTGAAGTGCTACCCCGCCAATCTTAGGAAGAAAAAAATTCGCTTAGAAGCCTAAAGGATACTGCCTTAGTACACCGTGAATGTCGTCTAATGTTTCCTTCGAAAGTGAAATATCAAACGCGTCTATATTTTCTTTAAGTTGAGGCACAGTGGTAGCACCAATAATTGTTGAGGTAACACCAGGCACTCGCTTACACCACGCCAACGCGAGCTGCGAAGGTGTTATTCCTACGTTTTCTGCAATCTTCATATATTCAGCTGTAGCTGCCTGCGCTGGCGCTTTATCTCTAAATAACCCCATGCGCTGAGCTAGTGTCCAACGACTACCTTCCGGTCTGGCTCCATCCTGATACTTACCACTTAACATACCCGTTGCTAACGGCGACCACGGTAAATACGCAATATTCTCTAGCTCACACATTTCGATTAAATATGGCCAGTCTTTCGCATGGAGCAAACTGAATTCATTTTGAATAGAAACAGGTAGCGGCATATCCAGCTCTTTGCAAAGTGTAAGAAAGGCGTGAATGCCCCAAGGCGTGTCATCTGACAGCCCCCAGTGTCTAATTTTCCCTTCATCCAACGCGCGCTTAATGCCTAAAAGGATATCACGCATACCATCCAGTTCTTTCTCTCGACTGGTTTTGGTTGGATCAGCACCATCCGGCCAATGCTTACCGAAATGTGGTGTTACTCTGTTTGGCCAATGTAGCTGGTAAACGTCGATATAATCGGTCTTTAAGCGCTCTAATGAATAGGTGAGTGCGTTTGCGATAGCGTCAGCTGTAATGGGCCCTGCATTGCGAATGTATTTTAAGCCACTGCCGGCGATTTTAGTCATTAATACAATATCAGAGCGCTTTGCTTCATTTCGCGAGATCCAATTGCCGATAATGCGCTCTGTATCACCGTACGTATCGACATTGGGAGGAACGGGATACATTTCCGCGGTATCTAAAAAGTTAACGCCTTTATCAAGGGCGTAAGCTATTTGTTCATCTGCATCTTGCTGAGTGTTTTGAATGCCCCATGTCATTGTTCCTAAACAGATGTCTGACACCTGTAGGTCGCTATTTCCTAAGCGGTTAAACTTCATCTTTGCTTCTACCTTGGCTTATACCTTGTTAATGCAATAGTGAGTCGGCCGCTTTAGAAAATCTACTTACTTTTAGCTTTTAAATGAAAGCTATGAGACTTTCTTATTGGCCAACTCGGCTTCTACGCTGGCGAGCCGCGCCTCAATATCTCTTTTCGACTCGACCATTTCATTCGCCAATTCTGCGAGTGATTTTAACTATGCAAACCCTAACTTTCTCGTATCAATCATTTGATACTGACGCTTACAGCGATAAAAGAAAGTTAACAAAAGCTCGGTGGAATGTCGCAAAACTCTTGATCAATACCAGAATTAACGCGATAGACGTGAGCGCAGCAACTAAAAGCCGGTGAGGTAAGCTACTTATTATCTTTGTTCAGTGCCTCAGCCAGCGCGTAATTGCCTTGCGACAAGGCTATATCTGCCACTGAGTTACCAGCTTTATCTACATGCTTGGGATTTGCGCCTTTTTCTATTAGGCTGCTTACAATCTCTTGTCTATCGAAGAGGCTTGCAAACATTAGGGCCGTTTGCCCATTTGCGTTTTCTTCGTCTATATCGCAATCGGCAAAAACCAGCTGCTTTGCCACACTGACATGACCTTTAAATATAGCGCCCATAAGTGCAGTATTCCCGCGGTTGTCTTCTTGACACGGGTTTACCTTCGCCTGCTCAATAAGAAAGTTCACGGTGTCAGTGTGACCGTGGTACGCCGCAAGAATAAGTGCTGTATAGCCTTTTTCATCTGCGACGTTTACATCTAGCCCAGCGTTATAAAAGGCTTGCAACATGGTGCTGTCGCCTTCTCTAGCTGCGTCGAAATACCGCACTTTTAGTGCTTCCATAGATAGCGAAGCTGATTGCGCAGGTTTGTCCGCCGCGCTAGTTACTTGTGTCACAGCACTGGCATCGAAGCTGAATAGAGTGACAATAACGAACAGTGTTGATAGTAGTGAGTGCTTAAAAATAGACATTGTGCCCTCTTTATTTATCGACGCAAAAAGTGGAAAGTAATATTTGAGATTAGGTAGCTACGCATTGGGTGGACTATTTACCAACGATAAATAGCCCACCTTTTAGTACTTCTGACTTAAGTACTTCTGATTTTAGTAGCTTGGGTTTATTGCATTAGCGCGGTTAGGCTTTCAGCAACTTGCTTTGCTTTAGCGGCACGTGCAGCTTGCTGTTCCATTAAGTCTTTCGCCGTTTGACGAACTTTAGACATTGGTGCTTTCGCTAATTTTGCTACACCTGCACCGTAGTCTTTATCAGCGTTGTACATATAAGCACTAATAATGACGCGGATTTCTTCTTCAGGCACCGATGCCAGTGCACCGCCTAAGTTACTAATTAGGTTCTTCTGGCCTTCTTTAGTTAGGTTTCTGAAAAACTCACCCGCTTGCTTGAAGTTCTGTTCTTTGTAGAACGGAATTTGTTGCGTCATACCTGCAAGCGGCTTGCTTGAATAACGAAATGCTGGGTCTTCGTTAAGATCAAGACGACGGCTTGGCTGGTAGTTCACATCGCGCGCTGTGCTAGTCGTACGTAGCTGACCATGTTGCTCGTGGTTATTGATAACCGCATTTTTGAGGTTCTCACAGTTGTACTCCCACATGAAGGTTGGTACGAGGTTTAGGGGCTTTAACTTCTACGCAAACTTGGTCGCCATAATAGTTATCAGCGTAATTGCATTGCGTTCGAATGGGTTGATTAGTTGTGGAGGAAACACGGTGGCTATTCGCCGTTGTTAGCTTTTTTAATAGTGCGCTCATTTGGCTCTCCTTCTTAAGTTGAGAGCATTATCATTAATTGAACAAAACTATTAAAACGGGTTAAAACGATTCAAATAATTAATTTATTCGATTGTAAAGATACTAGTTAATCGAGAAAAGGTATGAAAGTAAGTAAATGATCCGCGACGAAAGAATGGTTGATAGAAATTTGCAGTTCACACTTGGGGGGGATAACGGCGCCATTTTAAAGTAATAAGAATAAATGACGCCAGTCTTCTAGATAACCGTAATATCTGGTCTCCAACCTCTTATCTCTAGCCTTTAAGCCATGGCCCGGTTATAGCTAAGGTCTTCGTTGGAGAGTAAATATTCACGAAAAGCGTATTGCCGTCAGGCGAGAAACACGCGCCGGCAAGTTCAGTTTGCGCATGGAGCTTTGCAAAGTTATACACTTCTCCATTTGGTGTAACACCGCGTAAGTGATTATCAACAATGTCGGTATATTGGTCTTCGCACACCAATAGATGCCCGTTTGGACATACGGTTAAGTTATCGCCGAAGTTATATAAGTTCTTGTCTTCGCTTTCTAAAAATAGCTGAAGCTTGTCTTGTTTACCATCAGCAGAAGGAACAAGTTTCATTACTTGACCGAGCTGCTTTTGGCCGCCATTAGTACAGCAAAAATAAAGCTCATCTTCACCCCAATGTATACCTTCACCGCGAGCGAATAAGGCCGCACCTTTCTTGTACCCTCTAGCCCGTAAGTCATCGTTCGGACTTTCCGGGTTGTCTAATGCTATCCACTCAACGTCGAACCACGTTGCTACAGGCATAGTGTTTGAAGACCAATTACGTGTATCGAACTGAGGTTTGTTTTTTACTACCAGGGCTTCTAACTGGCCGCCAGCTGCCAAGTTAGCGTACTCGTTAGGTACAAAGCGATATAGCAAGCTGTCACCCTGATCTTCAGTCAGGTAAACAATACCGGTTTTGGGGTCGACACATGCCGCTTCATGATTAAAACGACCCATTGCTTTAAGCGGTTTAGCTTCAATGAGTGAGTCAGCGTTTGCGGGTACTTCAAAAATGTAGCCGTGATCTTTGTTTACCACATCACCGTTCGGGCCATGAGGTCGGTCTACGGACTCTTCACACGTTAGCCACGTGCCCCAAGGCGTAATGCCGCCCGAGCAGTTTCTTACCGTTCCAACAAGACTGATAAACTCTCGCTCTACCGTTTTGGTGGTAAGGTTATACACCATGGTTGTGGTGCCGCCTGGTAAAGCAACCCCACTATGATAGTTGTCGTAGGCCAACTCGCTGGTATGCTTTTGAATAGACTGTGGCTGAGCACTTAAATGTTTAGGGTGCAGTTCGTGGTTACGTATAAGCGCCACTTTGTCGCTACTGCCTTCTACAGGCAAACAACCCATACCGTCCGCTCTGTCAGGTACATGCATACCATCAGACATGCTATTTCCAAGGCTTGATATAACCTTATAGCTAAAGCCTTTAGGTAAATCGAGCAGCTTTTGAGGGTCGGCGACTAGTGCACCATAGCCTTCACTAATCGGCATAGACGCCAAATTTATTTTCTTACCAAAAGCACTGGTCGCTAGGCCACCAAATGCCAAAGAGCCTACTAAAAACTGGCGTCGTGTTATCATCAAAGTCTCTCACAGCACTAAATTCAAAAATTATAACTCGGTATTGTTACAGTATGACAAAAGGAGCTTATAAAGCTTACAAGAAAGCCGCTTTTTCAGGTGAAAAAGAGAACCTAGAACACGATCAAGACTGGCTAGCCAATAGCGGATAATTGCAAACTTTCTTTAAATTTAGGGTAGTTTTGTGTTTTCATTGATTCCCGCCCAATGTGCTTCCGGTTCAGGCCTTGAGAAGTAATAGCCTTGAAATTTTTCACAGCCTTTACCTATTAGGTATTTTAGCTGCTCTTCACTCTCTACACCCTCTGCAATACATGTGACATTCAGTGCTTTGGCCATTTCAATAATTGCATCAACAATCTGCGCCGCTTTTCCATCAAAGTCTTTTCCTATGTCGTCCACAAAGTACTTATCTATTTTAAGCTCACTGATTGGGAGAACTTTCAGGTATGCAAGACTGGAATATCCGGTACCGAAATCATCAATTGAAAAACGAAAGCCGAATCTTGCGAGTTCAAGCATGGTTTCCTTAACCAGCTCAATATCCACCACTAAAGCGGTTTCTGTTAATTCCAGCATTAACATGTGAGGTGGAATGCCGTATTGATTTACGCGAGAAAGTAGCGAATTTATAAAGTCAGGCACAACTATTTGTCTAGCGCTTATGTTGATCGCAATAGTGGTATTTAAACCGCTTTTCACGAAGTTACTAATAACGCTCAGCGTTTTTCTTAAAACTATGTCACCTATTTCGCAGATAGCGTAGCTCTCTTCGGCAATAGGAATAAATTCACTTGGGCTTACTGGACCTAACTCTTTCGAGTACCACCGCACCAACGCTTCGAAAGAAGAAACCGTTCCATCATGAGTAACTTGAGGCTGAAGTACTATTGATAATTCATCGCATTCTATCGCTTGTTCAAGCTTAGATTTTATATCTAAATAACGGTCGAACTCTTTAAACCCATCCTCTGAAATATGGCAAAGACCAAAAGGTGCCGACCTTTTTGCCCTTTTAACAGCCTGTTCGATTACATTGATGATTGACTCAATGCTTTGACCTTGCGGATTAAAGATAGCACTGCCAAGTGACGCAGTAAGAGAGCATTTCACTTTATTTATGACAATATCGAAATGACGTGGACTAAGGAGTGCGCTTTCCACTAAGTTCGCATCAAATTTATGGAGGTCTTCTTTTATGTAGGTTTTTTTAGACAGTACGACAAAACTATCACCGCCATATTTAAAAATTTCATAATCGTGTCCGATGACGAAAAGCAACTGCTCTGCAATCTTTCTTATAGCATAGTTGCCGTTACCAAAGCCGAAACGCGTATTGATTTGCGCCATATTATCGATATCTAACAACAAAATATGAATATATTCTTGCTTCAACGATGCGCGTAACATCAAGTCTTTAAAGCGTTGATGGAACCACTGCTGATTTCGAAGGCGGGTAACAGAGTCAGTATAAGCGAGGTTATAAATGGTATCCTGCGCTTCTATACGTTCACTAATATCCCGTATAACACCTATAAATCCCCTTTCACCCTGGTCAAAACTCTCCGACAATGACAATTCCATCTGGAATATATCGCCGTTTTTTCGCTTAGCTGGAAGCTGACGACCTACTCCTATAATTTTACCTACCCCAGTCTCCATATAATTGCGCATATAAAAAGCATGGTTAGACGCATAAGGTTCTGGCATTAGAATCTCTACAGACTGAGCGATTAACTCGCTTCGCGTGTAACCAAACGTTTTAAGCGCAATGTCGTTACAATGTGTGATTGTGCCCTTGACGTCGATACTAAATACAGCATCATTGATATTATTCAAAATATTTTGAATTTTCATCGCTCGCTCTTCATTGAGAGTAAGCGCGGTTTTATATTCAGTAATATCTTCAAATGCACCGAAAAGACGCTTAACTGCGCCATTCTTAAAAAGCTCCGCTTTCCCAGAGGCCCTTACCCATCGAATAGAGCCAGACGAGTCGATAATTTTGCACTGAATGTCATAGGGCTTTTGGTGATTACGGAGGTTATCAAATGCGAACGTTAACTCCTCAGTATATCCCGGGGCGAAAGAGTTGATGGCTTTTTGGACGTTTATGGCACTACCGACTGGTAAACCGAAGATACGGTATGTCTCTGATGACCATATTAACTTTTCAGTTTCAGGATAAAACTCCCATGACCCTGTTTTCGACATACGGCTTATTTCATCTATGAGGCTTAGGTTATGCGCGGTTTTTATTGCGAGAAAGTCTTTCTGCAGCTGAGTGGAAAACAACTTAGCCTGAAGTGAGAAAACCTGTAACCACTCATTGATGTCTTGTTTGGGAGTGTTAAAAATAGCAACGAGTACACCAATATTTTGATTATTCTCGTTAAAGAGGCCCGCACCCAAGTAACCTTGCGCATTAAGCTCACTAAGGGTTTGATCATCGGGAAACTGCTCGCAGATGTCTGACTTGTAACCACACGGCCCAGTTTGCATGACCCTTTCACAAGGCGAACCCTTCAGGTCATATTCAATTTGTGAAATTGGAGAGTCGTGTGCGAGCCCTACTAATACGGAAATTTTATCCGCCTTTTTAACGCCTAAAAAAAGATAGTCAGCCTGAAGTAACTCGTTAAACCCTAATAAATCTTGCTCATAAGCACTACGATTTTCCAAAACAATTGTGCTGAACTCCGATTCATTTAAAACTGACTCGAATGACATTACTTATAAAACCTTGATAAAACATTAAAATGGAGTTTGCCACTTCGCACTGACGGAAGAAAGGCATGACGATAAGTTTCAAATTTATCAATACCTAAGCATAGCTCAACTTGCGATTAAGGCTAGCCTCGAACCTAGTCATTTTGAAATAAGTTTGTCCGCTTCCACATAGAACCCGCCGGGCCTTAAGTTATTTCTGTATTAGGGAGTGAGTGCTGTGTCCTCTGATACTCTCCAACCCAGAGGGGCGGTGTCGAAGCTCTAAATCGCAGGCATAAAAAAAGCGCACCT